>JBDTKK010000335.1:0-5764 GCA_039935335.1 Chitinophagaceae bacterium | reverse complement strand
AATCATGACCTCTGGATGCGCGGCTATTTCGAGTCTGAATTGGGCATTCCGGTGCACCATAATCCTATTAGAAGAACCTTTAACGACAAACATTTTTTGATTGCTCACGGCGACGGACTTGGCCCCGGAGATCATGGTTATAAGATGCTGAAGAAGGTATTGCGCAGCCCGTTTGCTCAATGGCTTTATAGAAGGTTACATCCCGATACCGGCGTGGGAATGGCAGGAAGATTGAGCCGACTTGGACCAAAGCACGCAGATGAAAATGCCAATGTTTTTTTGGGTGAAGACAAAGAATGGTTGGTTCAATATTGCCTTAAAATCCAAGAAACGGAGACGATAGATTATTTCATTTTTGGCCACCGACATTTGGCTTTGGAATATCAGTTACCAAAAGGCGCGAAGTATATAAATCTCGGCGACTGGTTACGATATGATAGCTACGCCGTTTTTGACGGAAGCAATCTTTCTTTAGAATATTTCAAAGTAAAAAAGGAAGCATGAAACGATTGATTTTGATAAGGCATGCCAAAACACATCCTGCTGCATTTGGTCAGCGCGATTTTGATAGAATGCTTACGGAGCGCGGGTTTAGTGATGCATCCATGATGGCTGAACGGCTCAAGAAAGCAGGAATTGTTCCGGAATTAATCCTTTCCAGCACTGCCAAACGAGCGGAACAAACCGTATCAATTCTTGCAGATGCTTTTAAATATCCCTTGGAAAAAATCGACTGGCGGAAAGATTTTTACCAATGTTTTCCTGAGGAATTTCTTGAAGCAATTTATGCTCTAGATGATTCAATAGAAACGGTATTCATTATTGCCCACAATCCAGGAATTTCGATGCTGGCCACAGAACTTTCTGGCACTTTAAAGCGCGTGGATTTGCCTACTTGCGGCATCGCAGGTATTACCTTAGAAACAAAAAAGTGGATCGAAATCTCCACCGCAAAAAAGCAGCTCTTTTTATTTGATACTCCTAAACAAGACCATGTCTAAGCCCCAACTATTGCCCGAAGAAATTGCCGAACAATTGTTCGAAGACCACTTCGGTGAGAAACCCGTAAAGACGGAAGCTTTGGCCGTTTCAGGTTCCGACCGGAACTATTTCCGTGTAAAAAATGAAAAGCATACCGCCGTTGCAACAATCAATGCAAATGTGGCCGAAAACAATACCTATTTCTACTTCACCGAACTATTCCGCAAGCACGAAATCAACGTCCCCGAAGTGTATAAAGTTGGAAAGGATAGGCGCTCCTATCTACAACAAGATGTCGGTGAAGTTTCTTTGTTTGACAAGGTGCAAACCGATGGTCATACAGACGCAGTGAAGAAGCTTTATGTTACAAGTTTGGAGCAGTTGGCACGAGTACAATGGATGGCAGGTCGCGACACGGATTTTAGTCAATGTTTCTCTACAAAGCAATTCAATGAAGAAGCCATCATGGCCGATTTGTTGTACTTCAAATACTATTTCGCCGACCTTCAAAAAGTGTATTACGACCGCTCGGCTTTGATGGATGAAATGCAACGCTGGAGCAGGGAAATCGGCAGAATGCAACCCCAAACCTTAATGTACCGCGACTTCCAGAGCCGCAACATTATGGTACATAAAGGCAAAGTTTGGCTTATAGATTTCCAGGGAAGTATGCAAGGGCCGCCGCAGTATGATATTGCTTCGATATTGTGGCAGGCAAAAGCGCAATTGCCTACGGCTTGGAAAGACGAATTGCTCACGAGTTACATCACTAGCGTAAACGAACTTCCTACTCCGAGGATTGAGGAAATTTATTTTAGGAAAGGCTACGCTCAGCTCGTTTTGCTTCGGCTACTTCAAGTGTTAGGTGCCTATGGATTCAGAGGTTTGCTGGAGCGCAAACCGCACTTTCTTAGCAGCATTCATCCTGCCCTGAAAAGCTTGTCTCTATTTCTTGATAATAATCCGCAACTGCCTGCCTATCCCGAGTTACGTTCACTTTTGGGGAAGCTTTGTAGTCCTCAAATTATAGATAGATATGCGAGTCCTGCCACAGAAGATCCATCTAAATTAGTAGTCAATATTTCGTCCTTTTCCTACAAAAAGGGTATTCCAAAAGACGAGGGGCCAAATGGTGGTGGATATGTGTTTGATTGTCGAGGATTGTTGAATCCCGGACGTTTTGCGGCTTACAAACATTTGAGCGGACTTGATGAGCCCATTCGCCATTTCTTGGAGCGGGAAACAAAAATGCCCGAGTTTTTAGAGCATGCCTACGGCCTGGTTTCTATAAATGTTGAAGACTATTTGGCGCGTGGTTTTGAGAATCTAAGCGTGTGTTTTGGCTGCACCGGCGGGCAACATAGAAGTGTGTATGCCACGACCAAGCTGGCCGCCTACCTTGAAAACAGATTTAAGATAAAAGTGGTTGTGAACCATTTGAACATGGAAAATTGGATAAAGGAATAAGCTCGGATACGATGACGATTGCAGACGAAAGAGCATTAAAAAGCTTTCTCGATGAAAAAATTCTACTTTACAATCGGCCTGAATTTATTGTCGGCGACCCCATTTGTATTCCGCATCGATTTCAAAAAAAACAAGACATAGAAATAGCAGGATTTTTTGCGGCTACTTTGGCTTGGGGTAATAGAACGAGCATTATCAATAGCTGTTCAAGGTTATTAACTTGGATGGATAATGCGCCGCATGATTTCATCATTAATCATCAGCCCGAAAACCTAAAAGTGATGGTGGGCTTTGCTCATCGAACTTTTAATGCTACCGATTTGCTTTATTTTATTGATGTACTTCAGCGGCATTACCAACAGCATGAATCTTTAGAAACAGCCTTTTTCCCTTCGGGGAATGCCAGCCAAAATTCAGTGGAAGGAGGCTTGCTTCATTTCCACAATCATTTTTTTGGAGGAGAGCATCCACAACGAACGCGGAAGCATGTGTCTACACCAGCCCGAGGCTCGGCCTGCAAGCGTTTGTGCATGTATCTCCGTTGGATGGTTCGGAAAGATGATGCCGGAGTGGATTTTGGCACTTGGGAAAACCTGAACCCAGCGCAATTGATTTGTCCGTTGGATGTGCATGTAGCTCGAGTATCGTCGCGACTGGGGCTTATTTCAAAAGATAAAGCAGATTGGCGAAATGCGTTGGAGCTAACAAAATTATTAAGCCGTTGGCGGCCTGAAGACCCTGCGGTTTATGATTTTGCTTTGTTTGGGATGGGAGTAGCAGGGGAATAATGCAAGGGCGAAAGGAAACTGTCATTCTAAAGCCGCGCGCCACAGTGTTTTTAGCTGAAATGCTTGTTCCTAAATTACGACTGCTGACAGGCGAGGGAAACACCTTTTTGTGCGACAGGAACAAAACACTACGCCCAGCTAAAAAAACGTTAAGCTAATGTTATTGGCTAAATTTTCTTGTATTCTTGGGTAGGAGTAGTACATTTACGAATCTTCTTCACCAAAATTTCAATGCTCCCCATGGAAAAATTAACTTTTAAATTCGCTGCACTTCGCTGCACTTCGCTGCACTTCGCTGCTAATTATTTTCCTTTGTCTTAATGGCTCCTTAAAAGCTCAGACAACCATTACGCCCGATTACATTAATCTGGGCATAGAGATGCGGCTTGTGAATAACGGAGAAATTTATTTCCACGGAACTGGCGACCAGAATCATGGCCTTGGCTGGTATGGGGTGCCTGGGCGGGATGCTAAGCTCTGGAATGCTGAATACATCGATGGGCCAGTATTGTATGGATACAGCGGCGACGCATTGGGCTACAATCATTTTGGCACCCAGACCACGGTGCTTCGTTGGAATGACTATGGGAAAGTAATAATAGGCAGTGTGCCCTCCACTCCGGGTAACTACAGTTTGTATGTGCAAAATGGCATACTTACCGAGCATGTGCGGGTAGCTGTGAAGACCACCAGCGACTGGAGCGATGATGTGTTTGACGATGAATACCCTTTGATGAATATTTATGCCGTTCAGCAATTCATCTCTAAGAATCATCACTTACCCGATGTGCCCTCTGCTGCCGATGTGGTGAAAGACGGAATAGACCTGCAACAGATGGACAGCAAACTCCTCCAAAAAATAGAGGAACTGACCTTGTATGTGATAAAGCAACAGAAGGAAATTGATGCCTTGAAGAAAAAAACTAGGAAATTATGAAAAACCTCCGAGCCAAACTTTTCTTTGTAGCCTCCATTTCTATTTGGATGGTGTTTGTGACTGCTTGTACTGACTATGAACCACCGCATCAATATGTGTCTGATGGTGTGCGAGCATATTTTGATTACCAGATTGGGTCTTATTGGGTGATGAAGGATTCAGCGACGGGTGTGCTTGATTCGTTTTATGTAAATAACTATTATGACGACAATCAATCTTCTTCCGAAATTATTAATATGACTGTGGTTACAGCATCTAATGTAAGTATCGGGATGGATGTCAGATTTACTGGTGTATCGTTACATTTTACCAATTCAACAGTCACCGTAGGAGTGGGATATGATATTGCAATCAATTTCCCATTTTGGTTCGGGGTACATAATCCTGATAAAGGGCAATATGAGATGCTTTTTTATCCCAAAAAGATTATAAGCGGTATCGTTCGAGATAGTGTTTATGTTGCTTGTTGCAATAGCTCTAATCCATATAACATGTATAATGATACGGTTTATTTTAATAGAATGAACGGACTGCTTCGCTTAAAATTTAATAATTCAGTCTATAAGCAAGATTGGGTAATACAACGCCAAAATATAAATCGATAATTATAGCAAAATGAGAAAACTGTTTTTTACGTTATTGACTACTTTTTTTCTTAGTGGAGCTTTTGCCCAAATTCCTACGGCATACCTGCCCGACTATTATAAAAACCTTGAAAAATATTGGTTCTATAGGTATCGGCTGATTAATGATTTTCTAAAAATTGGGGGGAGTTGCGGAGAAAGTATTCCTGCATCTAAAAGGTTTCGACATTACGATAGGGGAGCCCCTGTTGATAATCTTGGCCATTTAGAATGGGGCGATGCCACGGAAGCTTTAGGGCATTATATTGGAACCTTGGCCACAGAATATAAATTGCTCCAACTTTACGGATGGGATACAAAGGAAAATAAAAACGAACTATATTATGCGCTAAATGCATTTGACCGACTGGATTGGAATAGCGAAGAGTATATGAGGGATTTGCTGGGTACATATCCTTGCAAGAGTGCCAAACGTCAGTCTGGAGATTTGAATGGGTTTTTTGTTAGGGATGATGTGACGCAGGATTTAGTGAATAATAATTTTAACCACTTTAATAGGCCAGAAAAAACTAGGAAACTATGAAAAACCTCCGAAAAAATCTCTTCTTTGTAGCCTCTATTTCTATTTGGATGGTGATAGTGACTGCTTGTACCGACTATGAACCCCCAAAGCATGATGTACCCGATGGTGTGAAAGCTTATTTTAATTTTAAAGTGGGCACTTATTGGGTGATGAAGGATTCCATGACTGGAATGGTTGATTCTTTTTATGAGAGCGGAAGTGCTAAAAGTTATTCAGGAAAGAATGAAGAACTAATTACTATAAATATCCCAAGGACATATTTGAGTTCTGAATTGGCTTTATATTTCGACCCAACTAGTGTTACTCTAAGTTTCCGAAAAGGGTCGTCTATAGCTACTATTTTTTATGCCATTACAATAAATTACCCGTTTTCGCTGGGGGTACATAATGGCTACAACAATCAATATGAATTGCTTTATTACCC
>JBDTKK010000334.1:0-2981 GCA_039935335.1 Chitinophagaceae bacterium | reverse complement strand
CCTATAAGTCGTTGCGTATTATTGTCATACCAATCTTCTACTTTCTTCCGAAATAATGTAAATTCCGTTTTGGCATCGGTTACCACTTGTTTTGCTTCGACCAAGTCCTTTTGCAAATTGAACTCATCTGCCGCCTGCTGGGCAAAAGTAGCCAGAGTCCTTTTCTGCTCATGGCTCAGCACTGGCGAATTTGAAATCACCGGTATCAGTTCCGTCATCACTGTAGGTAGTGGACTTACACTTTGTGATGTGTCTGCGTTTCGGATTAAATCAAGAAAGGCAGTTGTAAAGTCGGAGGGGTGGATGTAGGAAGTAGATTGCTTACTGCCGGAAAGTACTGTAGTCATGCAGTGATTGAGAATTGCTGCGCCGAGGGTGTTGTCTGATTTTTGTTTTGGGGCTTTTCCATCGGTACCTTGAGCGTCGGATGGTGGTGTTGGCAGCGGTTGATTAAATACAGTGATTAACCAGCGGGTGAGCAGTTTTGCTCGCACTTTTAATATTGACCAAAGGATTTCTACCACTGAGCTACAGATGATGCTCAAGAGGAAGAAAATGAAAATGAGACCGATAACGAGGTCGAGAATGGGGAAGTTTGTCATGGTGTTTTGATATTTGAAGTGGTTGATTTATGTTTTTGAATGTTATTATTGTCTTGTGTTTAAAAATTATTCTTAGAACTTAAATCCTTGAAACCTATTTAGCCAGCCTTTCAGAAACTTCGCCTGACCGGCATCGTGTGCCACTCGATCCCTCGCGCGTTGCACCCGCACGGCTACCATCTGATTCCAAAGCGTTTGCGAATTTGCGCTATTGATGGCAGCCAATGTCTGCACGCCAACGCATCCGTCCACCTCCACGCCGAGAATTTCTTGTACTTGCTGAATGGGAATATTGCCGGAAGTGACATGCCAATCAAAGAGATACGCGGCAACAGATTGGGAGTTTATATCATTGCCACGGATGCCTTCCCAAAATTGAATACGATAGAATTCAGAAATCATGCTGTTGGCCGTGTCTGCACTAGCGCCCTGTAGGAAGGTACCGTTTTTCAATGGCGGATTACTGGCATCAATAATTGCCCAAATGCCGATAGTTGGCCAGTTGGGGCGGGAGATGCCGCAATAGGTTTCGCCGCCGGTGTCGCCGGAGATATTTGCGTAACCGCCTTCGAAGCGGAGGGTTTGCTGGAGAGCGGGTTGGAGAGTTGCCATGGTTGATTTTTTTTTGATTATAAAAATGAATTCAAAACAGTTCGGGATTCAGAGATTTTCTATGGCGTGGGATTCCCTGCCAGCCATAGTTCATAGGTATATGGTTTTACTGTTCCAGTCGTTTCAAATCCATTGACGTAAACCGCCGTTGCCTGAATACCTACACTGGAGAGATCCTCGATTAGCTTCGTTACTGGCGCAGCCTCGGCCTTGTAATAATATTTCAACATGGTTTGTCTGATTGGTTCAAAAATTATTTCCGGTGCATCCACTTTATAACCCATTCCCGATAATTTATCAACATAGGTTTTAACGGCTTCTGTGGTATAGCTGCCTTTCGGATATTCCAGTGCAATGCGGGTGACGTATGCGCGTGCCTTGGATACCTGCTTCGTAGCAGCGGCATCGCCAATGCTTTGGCTGCGTAAAGTGTCCAAATATACAGATATTTTGTCATTCAGCGCAGTATCCTTTTTAGCTGCGAGCCCGAGTGCTGTATACATTTCTACGGGGAAACGTTTCTGATCTATTAAGACTCCGGCGAATACTATCGCATATTCCCGTTCTATTGAGTCTGGACTGGCTAGGGATTTTATGAGCGTAGCTACCCGGTTGAGATCCTGTTGTTGTTCCGCTGTCTTCCGTACATCTTCATTGTGTTTATTTTGTGCGCTGTTAACTTGTTGTGTGAAGATGAACAGGATAACGGGTGTAAGAATTCCTGCAATCTTAGCGGTTACCTCCAGACTGTCTTTCCATGTGGACTGATTTGGCCCGGGCGTTGCCGACTTGGTTGGTTTTCCCTGGAGATTTGGTTGTGTGTTTTCCATAATAGCAAGATAATTAGTTATGCACGATTATTTCTTCTCATCTGTGGATGTTTTTGGAATTTTGAATTATGTTCGGAAGCACCCAGGAATAGTATTGGCAATAGTCGTTTTCAGCGAAAAGATTAGGTTATCGAAATTGACTATGTCGTTTCGGGAAGTTGCCGAGGAAAGGTTGTCTGGATGATTTTGTGAAAAGGGTTTTGGAGAATGAAGAATGAGTGGGTAATTTCAAAAGTTTGGTTTTGATGAAGCAACTTCGGCTAAGTCTAGATTGCAACGCTATTATTTCGCCCGACAGCGGATAAAGACTATACGTTTGCAGGTGATGTTACCAGCGGCATCGGCGATGGCAGCGCTGTCAGAACCAACTCGCCGTCCTTTACTGTCCGACTATCCATATAAGCGCGATCCGTGAGGCCGCCAATCGTATGGAAGAGGTCATACATAAAAAGGTCGTCTGTGAAATACCAGGAATGACTGTAGAAAGGGTCTTTGCTGCGGTCACAAATACTTTTAAAGTAGGAGCCGCAGTCCACATCTACTGCGCTTGGGGGCACTAGGGCAGGAAGCCCAATCCTCCCCACACGATTCCCAAAACCCGCTCGTTTTACATTGGAAAGTGCTAGTGCCACATCATAGGGGTTGTGATAATTGGTAAAGCGAATGCAATGCTCATAGATTGATGCTCCTACAGCGCTGTCATCTGCCATGGAGGAGCTGGAGACATCGCCAGAGATAAAGCATAGCTGTGAAACCATCCAAGCGGTTGAATGAATCTTATTCGCATCATCGGCATAGCTAAACGCCTCGCGCACCACAAATGCGCCGGTGCTATGTGCCAGCAGGTGTACGTTTATCCGGCAATCCTGACTTTGTTGCTTCGCCAACAGTGCAATACCACCATCCACCAACTCAGATGCGGTATCGCGCACCTTGC
>JBDTKK010000333.1:0-16675 GCA_039935335.1 Chitinophagaceae bacterium | reverse complement strand
TGGCGCGCGGGGTTCGGACATTTGGAATCGGGAAATTGAATTGCAGCTGGGGGAACAAATTTTCATTCAGGCGCCATCGGGCACGGGCAAAACGACGCTGATTCATTGCCTCTATGGCCTCCGAAAGGACTATGAAGGCTCCGTAAAATGGGATGGAAACCTGGCCGCACAAATGGACGCAGAGCAATGGAGTGCCATGCGCCAAAAGCACGTCAGCATTGTGTTTCAGGACATGCGCTTGTTTCCTACGCTTACCGCCTGGGAGAATTTGGAAGCCAAAAGATTATTGACCAATCATGTTTCTCAAGAGGAAGTAAGGACTTGGATGGATTTATTGGGCATTACCGACCGCGCGGATAAACTGGGTTCAACACTTTCTTATGGCGAACAACAGCGCGTGGCCATCATTCGGGCATTGCTTCAACCCTTTAATTGGCTCTTGATGGATGAGCCTTTCAGTCACCTGGACGCCGCCAACATCAAGAAAGCTGCAAGTCTGATTGCAGAGCAGGTAAAAAGAAATAACGCCTCATTTCTCCTAGCAGATTTGGACGACAACAATCATTTCGCTTACTCCAAAAAGCTCTGCCTGTGAAGACTTTGTTGCTGCCTCAAATCTTGCAGAAGCTTCTTTTGGAAGGCGCTTCCGGCAAGCGCTTATGGGCTTCGCTCCTGGCTATGTGCGTAGGCACATTACTTCTTTTTGCTTCCATTTTAATCTGGTGGAATTTTCACCAATTGCTTTATGGCAAAGCCTCGGGCGATGATTTGGGTAGCACTTTTCTCACGGTGAGCAAAAGGGTGACCAATGAAAACATGGGTCATCCGGACTTGACTATTTTCTCTCAAAAGGAAGCGGACGAACTCCGACATGCGCCACAGGTGCAGGATTTGGGAGTTGTCCAGGCTTTGCAACCTCGAGCGTATATGAGTATGCAACTTGGCTCGGGCGTAGGGTTTTCTACAATTATGGTGCTGGAATCGGTGCCCGATAGGTTTATGGATAAAAAGCCGGCGGATTGGTCTTGGAAGCCGGGTAGTAGCACCATCCCCATTATTTTGTCTTCTTCTTTTTTGAGTTTGTACAATTATGCTTTTGCACCCAGTCAAGGTCTGCCGCAGCTTTCAGAGGAAACCATTAAAGCTTTACCCTTTCAATTGGAAATTGGCTCGGGAGTAGATGTTCAAAATTATACCGCTCGAGTCGCAGGTTTTTCGGATAGAATTACGTCGGTATTGGTGCCTGAAAGCTTTGTGCAATACGCCAATGGAAATACATCAAACACAGGATCTCCGTCAAGAATTATTTTGAGAATTGATGATCCGTCTTCAACCAAATTTGCCAAATTTCTTTCAGAACGTAATTATGTCACTAATTCTGAAATGCTGCGCTGGAGCAGGTTTCGGGCTATTGTAGAAACGGTTGCTTCAGTTACTGGAGTGTTGGCGATCTTGCTTCTTGGTGTTTCCTTGCTCGTGTTCACTTTGTTTATTGAGCTAACCATTGCTCGAGCTCGGGACGATGTTCAGCGCCTGCTGGAAATTGGCTTTAGTCCAAAGATGATGAAGTCCTTTTTGTACAAGCGGTTTGTACCTTTGCTTATCGGAGCGGTAGGTCTCGCGCTGGTTCTGGCCATTCTCTTGCAGGTTTTGGCTCATTTTTACGGTGCTCGTTCCGGGCTTCATTTTTCAATGATTCCCGGTTGGCCATTGTGGGTTTGTGCCGGGATTGTTTTCAGCCTTTTAATGGCGCAGTTGAAGGCTGCGATAAGGATAGGGTAGTCCGCTAAAAGAATACAAAGTGTTACAGATATACTGAGTGTTATTTCTGGATTTTCTTTAATCGTAGCTCAAGTAGTTCGGACGTGTTGAGCAGCTTTTTGAAATGCAAGCTTTTCAAGCCATTGTACAGTACTTTATCACCAGTCCATAAACTTGCGTTTAGAAATTTGCTGAGTGCAACAAAATCAATGTCATCAACGTCGATTTTATGCGTGATTTCTTCAGACGCTAACCATATTTCTACAGGGATGATTTCTTCATTGATAAACTTTAGTTTAGAAAGGACCAAAGCATAGGAAGTTTGCAATTGCTCCTCTGAAAGCTTTGCAATTTTTTCAGTCGATTCCAATGTTTATGAATTTCGTAGCGCATGTAGCTACAGCTAAAGAATTCAAAATGCTTGTCGGAGTTGAAAAGCAAGTTTCCAATATTACTGTTTGAGTTTAAAATCGCACTAAAAATAATATTGGTATCGACTACTATTTTCATTTAACCAAATGGTTCTTATTGTTTGCCCACCAACCCTTTTTTAACTCCTTGGCGAATGCGTCCACGTCAGTTTGTTTGGCTTTCGATTGCGCAGTTGCTTCTTTATAAGTCAGATAGTCAACAAGGCGTTGAAGTCCTTCCGTGTCGACATTTAACGGAAGCCGAATTATTATTTCATTACTCGTTCTCTCAATAACCATACAGCTCAAATTTATCTGTTGAAGTTACAAAAATGCTCGTGCTTCCCGAAATTTATTAAGCCTCTGGAATTACGTTCAGCTACATTGAAATTCTTCGGCATTTTCTTTCCAATGCAACCCTCCATTTATAGATACCTTTACACACATTTTTTTACTAATTTTTTTCAGACTTTATGAACAGATTATTTTACGCCGCTATTCTTATTTTAAGCAGCGCTGGCCTTGCGTTTGGCGCTCCCGGTGACAGCACTTGGGTGCAGGCAACCAGCCGGAGATTTGACCGTGGAAATGGATATGGTGTCTACGATACTGTCGTTACTTTCCCAAGTTCGGCAACAACCTACCGCAAAATTTACATGGTCTTTACCCTGGGCAAATATGCCTGCGCAGGTTATGACCCGAATAATCCGGGCGACCAAGCGGGCCAAACAGGCTGGTGTGGCGATTGGGACTATACCGTTGAAAATATCTTGATGACACCCGCTGGCGATACGCTTGAATTGGGGCGACTTATAACCCCTTATGCTCGCCAAACATGGCCACGCACGCCACTTACATGGACTAACCGCTACATTTTTGATGTTACAGATTACTATCCGGCAATGCAAGGCGCCGCCACAATGCGCGTGTTCTATTCCGGTTACAGCGTGGGCTTTCGGGGCGATATCAAATTCCTTTTTATCGAAGGCACACCCGAGCGCGACGTGAAAAAAGTGGAGCGTACTTGGCACGGCAGCTTCACCTATGGTTCAACATCCAATCCTATTAGTGCACATCTTCCAGCTCTTGCCCGCACTGCTCCTTCAGGTACGGTAAGCGCTGAAGTAAAGCTGAACATTACAGGTCATGGTAGTGATGATAACGGTTGTGGCGAATTTTGCGCTAACTCATATAGCCTTTCTTTGAACGGCAGTAGCCTTGTAACACAACGTTTCTTCCGCACAGATTGTGGGCTTAATGAGCTTTATCCGCAATCAGGAACTTGGATTTATTCCCGCGCCAACTGGTGTCCCGGCGCGTTGATTAGAACCTTTTCGCAGCAATTAATCGGAATTACTGCCGCAAGCAATTACAGTTTAGGCATGAGCTTTCCGCCCTATAATTCAACACTGAATAATCCAAATTCCTCTCCTGCATCCTATACCATCGACGGCGCTATAGTTTACTACGGCGGCATCAATCATACCCTGGATGCCGCTATTGAAGACATTGTAGCACCCACAAACGCGGAATATCACTGGCGCGAAAACCCAACTGCAACACAACCAGTCTTGACGATTCGAAATAGCGGAAGTACGCCGATTACTAGCATTCAGTTCAGTTATGGAGTTGATGGAAAATTACCTATCACGTTCAATTGGACAGGTACTTTAGCTTCTTTGGAATCCAAAGAAATTCTGTTTCCAGCCCTCGCGCAGTTGCGGTTGGCAGCGGGCAATTACGGCTTCTTTGCCAAAATTGTTAGTGTAAACGGAACAGCAGACGATGAACCTTTGAACAATGAAATGCACAGCACATTTACTGCTGCGGATACCTGGCCTGCGGATATTCAAATTCAGTTCAAAACCAATAATGAGGCAAGTATTACCAATGCTGCCATTAGCCAAACAGCATGGAGAATTGAAGATGCAGGTGGTAATATTCTTTATCAAAAATTGGATTGCGATACCAATTCAGTTTGCAAGGACTCGATTCATTTGCAGCCCGGTGGCTATCGTTTTGTCGTTACCGATAGCGCCTACCTCGGTTATTATGATGTTGTTTCGGGCGGAGCAGTAGGCTATATCACCGGCACTGGCGGGTCTAATTCCTTTGGAGGCAGCAATGGCTATTTGAGGTTGTACGATACTACTGGTTTTCCAATAAATCTTCAAGGTTATTATAATGGCAATTTTGGCCGTGGATTTTCGCAGTCTTTCGTGGTGGGGGAACCTTTAAGTGTGCGCCCAATAAACCACAATCCGGGTAGCATGAAAGCCTTTCCTAACCCTGCCAGTAAGAGTTTGAGCGTGGTAATCGACCGCGATCAAAACACGAAGGGCGAATTGCAACTTATGGATATGATGGGACGCGTTGTCCTGCATCAAGATTATAACTATGGTATCGTGTTGTTGGATGTTTCCAACCTTCCCGCAGGAGCGTACATGCTACAATATGATGCGGCAGATGGCTCTCGCCTACAACAGCGCGTGGTGCTCTTGGCCAAGTAATTATTTTTCTTTTTTAGAAAGCCTTCGGTCTCATTGGCCGAAGGCTTTTATTTTTGAATAATCTTAGTTTATGGCAAGTCGAATACAGCAGCTCCAACAGTTCCTAGTTCAATCTCCGAATGATTCCTTTCTAAGGCACGCCCTTGCGCTCGAGTTTGTAAAGGAAGGCGATGAGACGCAAGCGGAGCAATACTTTCGGGAGAATTTGGAGGCTGATCCAGACTATGTAGCCACCTATTATCACCTTGGGAAATTGCTGGAAAGAACAGCCCGTGGAGAGGATGCGATGGCGATGTATGAGATAGGAATGGCTGTTGCAAAAGCGGCTAAGGATATGCACACTTACAGCGAGTTGCAAAGTGCTTACGAAGACCTTGCTTTCTAATGGAAAAGCTTCCACAACGATTTTTGAAGAACTGGGCGAAGCAAGGCTTTGGCAGAAATGATGGTATTTTTTTACTGGCTTTGAGCGGCGGAATCGACTCAATGGTTTTAGCCAATTTGCTGCTAGAGGCGAAGATTCCTTTTGCCGTAGCACATTGCAATTTTTCCCTGCGGGGAATGGATTCCGATGGCGATGCGGCTTTTGTAAAGGTTTGGTGCGACGAGCGGAAAATCACTTGCCATGTTCGGGTTTTCGACACCAAGAAAATTGCAGAAGAGAAGAAGGAAAGCACCCAATTAGCCGCCCGAAACCTGCGCTACGCTTGGTTTGACGAGCTTTGCAGCGAGCATAAATACGCTGGAATCCTTACGGCGCATCATGCCGACGATGTTGCAGAAACGGTCTTGATAAATTTGTGCAGAGGAACTGGTATTGCCGGGCTTCATGGTATTCGAGCTAAGTATGGAAAGGTGCTTCGGCCATTGCTTTTTGCGTGCAGAAAGGAGATTGCCGCTTTTGCAGAAAGCCAAAATATTGCCTGGCGGGAGGATGCATCTAATGCCAAAACAGATTATTTGCGGAATGCATTTCGGCATGAAATATTACCTAGGATTGAATCGATATTGCCCGGTGCTGCGCAACGAATTGCAGAAACGGCGCAACGGGTTGCAGAGACGGAAATTATTTATCGGGCTTCATTGGAAAAGCTTTTGACTCGGCTCGTTCAGGCCCGTGGACGGGATTTTTATATGCCGATAAATCTGCTGAAAAAGCAAGCGGCACTACAGACTTTAGCCTTTGAGATTTTCTCGAAATTCTCTTATAGTCCAGAGCAAATTCCAGAGATTTTAAAGTTGATGAACAGCGAAAGTGGAAGCAGAATTATGTCTTCTTCCCATCGAGTATTTCGTCATCGGGACTTTTTGGTCGTTACCACTAATGCTGCGCCTGCAGCGGATTTAATGGTGATTGATTCAGTGCCTTCAATCATGGAAACAAACCTTGGACAGTTTGTTTTTACTTTGGAGGATGATCATAAAAAACCCTTCGAAGATGGGAATATTGCTTGCTTTGATGCCGATAAAATCACTTTCCCTTTAGTGCTTCGAACCCGCCGCGAAGGCGATTATTTTTATCCTTTTGGGATGGGTATGAAGAAGAAAAAACTGAAGAAGTTTTTGATAGACAGGAAGCTGGGAGTTCATGAGAAAGAATCCATTCGGATACTGGAATCCGACAAAAAAATCCTTTGGGTAGTGGGGCAAAGAATAGATGAGCGGTTTAAGGTTACCGTCAATACCGACAAGGTTTTGAAGGTAGTTTTCAAGCCTATTTAAGTTTCAATCTTTCCGGCGGAATTATGGACGAACTCAATTGACCGCGTGAGCGATTGCAGCGTAAATCCTTTTTTCTTCGCCTTTTTTGATACGAATCCGTTTAGAATAGCCTTGTAAGGCGAAGAAAAAAGATTGAAGCGTAAAGCGCGACCCGATTCGGCCTGCCAAAGATTCAAACTCTGGGGGTTCTGGAACGATGTCGGCAGGCCGACGCGGGGCACGCCACAAAAGGTCAAAGATTCATCGAAAAGATTAGCCCGGAATCCTCGCGATATACTTACCCATTTCTGCCAATTGCTCTACTACTTGAGCGTTCTTTGCCTTGCAGGCTTTAGCCCTTGTAAAGTACATCTTCGCACCCCGGAAGTCGCGCCTGTTAAGGCTTATATTGGAAAGTTGCAACAACGCCATAGCTTCACTATCCTTGTCTGGAAGACCTAGTTTCAATGCCTGGCGCAAGTGTTCTCCTGCTTCCTTGGTGTTTCCTTTTTTGGCGGCAATACTGCCCAATTGCAGGTAAGCCGTGCCTTCTGCTCCTTTCTCCGTCATGCCCGCAGCGAGGCTTTGTTTGAAGTCCCTTTCAGCAGCATCAAGGTCGTCGCCGGTGGCGGAAAGTTGCCCGCGCAACATGTAGTAGGAGGAGCGAAGCGGTTTATAAAGCCAATTCGGTCTGTTTACCTTTTTGAGCATGGCAGCGGCACCGTCCATATCTCCCAGTTCCATGTAAGTCTGTAGCAAGGTCATTGGCCCGACCATGAAATGCGCGACCACCATGATGATGGCGATTAAAAACGGAATCCAGGCAATCCACCAAGTGGCTTTAAAGCCCAAAAGCAAGCCGATGGCGATGAACGCAATGGCAATGGGAATGCGGTTGAACACTAAAAATTTCCGTAAGGCAAAATTCTTGAACATAGTAGCTTAAATCCTAAAAATAGCGGGCGAAGGTACGACCCGCAGGATAAGCCAAATAATGCATTGGAAATGGGCTTGATGGAGGGTTACTTTTGTCCATTATGTACACTTCCGAAACAAAGATTCGGGTGCGGTATGGCGAGACCGACCAGATGGGTTTTTTGTACTACGGCTATTATGCGCTTTACTATGAATCCGGACGGGCAGAAGCCATTCGGCAACTGGGTTTTACCTATCGCGAATTGGAGGCTTTAGGCATCCACATGCCAGTAGTAGAATTGCACTCCAATTACTATCGCCCGGCCTTGTACGATGATTTGATAACCGTAAGAACCATTCTTAAAGAATTGCCGCACAGTCCAAAAATTCAATTTCATTCAGAGCTTTACAATGAAGCGGGACAATTACTAAACAAAGGCGTGACCACGCTTGTATTTTACGATCCTGTTGAAAAGAAGAAAGTTGAAATGCACCCTGATTTAAAACATCGACTTGAACCTTTTTTTATTTCCTAAAATCCATGCAGCAAACAGCAACTATTATCACCATCGGCGACGAACTGCTTATTGGCCAAACCATTGACACCAACTCGGCTTGGATGGCGCAGCAACTCAATGCTCTGGGTATTTCAGTGCTACGCAGGATAGCGATTGCAGACGACCGAGAGGCAATTATTGGTGCCCTTGACGAAGAAATCCCGCGCTGCGATTTCTTGTTGATTACCGGAGGTCTTGGCCCAACAGCGGATGATATTACTAAACCTGTTTTGGCGGAATATTTTGGTGGAAAGATGGTGATGGATGAAGCAGTATTGGCGCATGTTCAGGCTATTTTTTCAAAAAGAAGCAGACCGATGTTGGAGCGAAACACGCTTCAGGCGCAGGTTCCAGACTGCTGTGAGGTGTTGTTCAATAAATTGGGTACTGCTCCAGGGATGTCGTTTGAAAAAGATGGAAAGGTGATTGTGTCCATGGCGGGAGTGCCTTTTGAAATGATGCACATCATGGAAGAGGGCGTGCTGCCGCGCATTAGAAAGATGCTCAAAGGAAATGCGATTGTACACCGGAGCATTGTGACGGCTGGTGAGGGCGAAAGCTTTCTTGCGGAAACGATTAAGGATTTGGAGGAGGCTTTGCCTGCGCATATTAAGCTGGCGTACTTGCCTCATGCGGGCATGGTTCGACTCCGGCTAACTGGCAAGAGTATGGATGAAATGCATTTGATAAAGGAAGTGGAATTGCGCCGCGATGAGATTGCAGGAAGGTTGAATTATTGTGTTGTATCGCTTGAAGACTTGCCACTGGAGCAGATTGTAGCAAAATCATTCGTGGCCAAAGGAGTTACCCTTGGTCTCGCAGAAAGTTGTACTGGCGGTGATATTGCCAATCGGTTTACGCAGATAATGGGCAGTAGTCAGTTTTTTAATGGCAGTATTGTTTGTTACCAGACGGAAGTAAAAGAGCGCCTACTTGGCGTGGCAAAATTGACGTTGGCAGAACATTCTGTTTATAGCGAAGAGGTGGCTTTGGAAATGGCGCGGGGCGCGTCAGTAGCTCTTGGAGCTTCGGTTGGGTTTGGTATTACCGGTCTGCTTAGTGGTTTCCCAGAGGGCAATATCCCTGTTGGTACGATTTGTATGGCGGCAGTGAATGGTGAGCGGGAAATTAGTCATACGGTGCGCTGCTACAGCGACCGGATTCGGAATAAGGAATTAGCGCTCACGCACGCCCTACTTTTCCTTTGGAAATTTATAAACCACAAACTATGAACCTTATATATTTAATTGGCATGCCCGGAAGTGGAAAGTCTTACTGGGGGAGTATTTGGGGCGATAAATACGGCTATGAAGTTGTGGATTTGGACTTCAATATTGAGCGCCATGCAGGTGTGCGTATTTCCGATATTTTTTATGGAATGGGCGAACAAGGCTTTCGCTCCATAGAAGCGGCAGTATTGTTGGAAACGATTACTGCGGCTCGAGGGCAAAACACAGTTATTGTTACTGGTGGAGGTACACCCGTTTTTGATGGTAATTTTAAAACCATGCAACGAACTGGTTTTATCGTATATCTGGAAGCGACAATTCCCTATTTGGTTAAGAATCTGGAAATAACACCCCAAATTCATCGTCCACTCATCGGAGAGCCTACGCCGGAAATACTTGAGGGATTACTTCAGAAACGAAGAACTTTTTATGAGCAAGCGGACATGACTGTTAATGCGGAAGAACTCTCGAAGGATACCTTTGCTGAAATTCAAAAAGCATGTATAGACCGGCAATTATCTTGGGCGCAATCGCGGCCATGGCAGCAGTGATTTTGGGAGCCTTTGGAGCTCATTCATTGAAGGAGGCAGTTGATGCAACACAATTGGGGATTTTTGAGAAAGGTGTGACGTATCAATTCTACCACAGTTTTGCCTTATTGGCAACAGGCATTATTTATCAATCATTCCCACAAAAAGCATTACGTCTGGCTACAGTTTTCTTCGCTTTGGGGATTTTGCTCTTCAGCGGATCTCTTTATTTGATGGTTGGCCTGACAGCTTCGGGTAGTACTATTGGTGCAGCCGGGATTATCACGCCGATAGGAGGCTTATGTTTCATCATTGGCTGGATAATGCTGCTAGCGGGCGTTTTAGCTAAAAAATAAATCTTCGATATGCGCAAATTCGTCTATACCCGCGATGCCTTTTCGGTACTCGCAATTTTAGGATTAATATTGGCTACTAAAGGATTTATATTCTGGTGGTGGCTTCTTGCTTTAGTGATTGCATTCAGCATTATTTTAGTTTTTGGTGCCACAAAAATTCGTTGGAATTACTTCATCACCTCGCTTCATCATGGCGATAGAAAAGTGAAAAACATAGCACTTTCCTTTGATGATGGCCCCGCCGATTTTTCTTCTGCCATACTCGATATTCTTAGGAATGAGAAGGTGTCCGCCGCATTCTTTTGTATTGGAAAGCGTGCGGAGGAGCAGCCCGAGATAATACAACGTTATGACGCAGAGGGGCATCTGGTAGGGAATCACAGCTTCTTTCATAAAAACAACTTCGACCTTCAAAATAGGATTGAAATGCTCGGTGAAATGCAAATGACTAATGAAGCAATTGAGCGCTGCATTGGGAAAGTGCCGAGGCTTTTTCGACCTCCATTTGGAGTCACCAATCCCGAATTATCCAAAGCTTTAGATCGGAGTTTCATGACGAGCATTGGCTGGTCGCTTCGCTCCTTCGATACTTCATTAAAGGACCCCGAAAAGCTCTTGAATCGGTTGCTCGGCAAGGTTCAAAATAGCGACATCATTTTGCTCCATGACAGCGTGGAAAACACTGCATCTGTTTTAGCGAAATTCATCCAAACCTGCCGCCAGCGCGGCTTTACCTTCGTGCGCTTGGACGAATTATTGAACCTTAAGCCCTATGAATAGATTACTTTTTTTTACTTTCTGCTTGCTGTTTTCATTAGGCGTTAAGGCACAACCTAAGGGCTATCAGCCGATAAAGAATGTTGCAGAATTTCAGCAAAAATTAAGTACCGCAACAGCTTCGCTAAAGAGTTTGCAAGCTGACTTTGTACAAACCAAACACCTTGCTTTGCTGGCGGATAAGATTGTTTCTAAAGGTTTGTTTTCTTATCAAAAGGACGACAAAGTGCGCATCGAGTATAAGACACCTTTTCAGTATTTAATGGTGATGAACGGCGGAACCATTCTTGTGCGCGATGAACAAAAATCCACACGCATCAATACCCGCAATAGCAAGATGATGCAAAGCGTGAACAGAATTATGGTGGATTGCATGAGTGGTCGGGTCTTTTCCAATCCCGATTTTAAAGTTTCCGCTTACTCAAGTTCTAGTCGCGATTTGTTGTTGCTGCGCCCTGTCAGTGCCGATTTGCAACGCATCTACTCCAGTATTGAGGTTTATCTCAACAAGAGCGACATGGATGTAGTCATGCTTGTGCTGAAAGAGCCGAATGGCGACTATACGGAAATGGTTTATTCAGGAACACGGCATAATCTTGCTTTGAATGAATCTCTCTTTAAAACACGTTAGTAGTCTGTTGCTACTGTTGGTTTTTTTTGGCTGCAAGCCTTATGAAAAGACACTTGCACCGCAGCAGCTTTCCGGCCCGAAAGACTTGCGCAGCCTGAATCCTTATCTATTTAAGCCACGCCTTGCCGATGGCGAGAAAGTGCTTTACCGTTGCCATTTCGATGGTGGTTTTTTCTTTAAGAAGTTTCATCTTTCCGGCTTGCTTTTTTTTAAAGAAATGGAAGATGAGGGCGATAAACAACGAGTGGTTTTTGCCAATGAAATGGGCTTGACTTTCTTTGATTTTGGCTGGCAAATGAAAGCTGACGGTACCGATTCCTTCACCGTTTACAGTATCCTTCCCAAGCTTAACAAACCCGCTGTCATCAAGACTTTGAAGAAAGATATTGAGTTGGTATTGCTGCGCAATCTGGGCGAGTTTAAGCTCTTTCAAAAGGATGGGTTAGAGTATTATCAGACTCCCTTGGAGAAAGGCTTCGCCTATTTTGTAATCGGTAAATCACCTAGAGAATTGAAGCGCATAGATATTGTTGGCAAGAAGCGGGTAGCGAGTATCTATCAATTTGGGAAGCAGCCGGAAAACTCAATGCCAGACAGCATTTCTATCATTCATACTAAGGCTCATTTCACCATCAACGCAAAGAGAATTACAGATGCAGGGAGCTAAGGATTTTTATCGAATAGAAGATTTGACATGCAGCGACGGACAACTCTCCTGCCTCATTTCTTTCAATGAAGCGCATGAGATATTTCAGGGGCATTTTCCTGGAAACCCAATAGTACCGGGGGTTTGCACGATAGGCATAGTGAAGGAAGTTTTGGCGGGAGTTCTTGGCGAATCCTTATTGCTTTCAACGGCTGCTACTATAAAATACCTAGGCTTAATTAAGCCGGATATGCAGGTGAAGCTTGATGCCTCTTGGACTTTAAGCGAGAATAGTTACTTGGTCAACGCAAAAATATCTATCGACGTTGATATCTTATTTAAAATGACCGCGCAGTACCGTTTGGCTTGATTGGGCTTATCGGTTGATTGACTTCGCAAAGTCTTTTTTGGAGTCACTTTCGGTAAAAACATTCGCCAACTGACTGTAGTTCCCAGTATCCTTTACGTAGGAATACGCCCACTTGGCAAAGTCGAGGCGGGAGCTTTCAAACATAAGCCAGTTGAGCATTTCCCGAACTTGGCTTGTGTAAATATCTTGCCCTTCAACGGCAGATTTCATGAGCTTTTCCTTGTCGGTATCAGTCAGCTTTTTGTCGACTCTTTTCTTTAAATCATCCATGCTCTTTCTGCTAAAGTCATGTTGCGCCTGCGAGCTGCTAGTATTACCTTTTCCATGCGGGAAACTTCCCTCCGCTGGCTGTGTTACATCTTCCGATTGGGGTTCTTGCGGTGTTGTATTTTCAGGAACTGGCTCTGCTTGGACAGGGACACTATTTTGATTGACTTGTGGTTGGTTTTCTTCTTCTAAAGGATGAGAAGCGAGGTTGAGAATTCTTGATCGTACATCTACAAAGCCCTCGTAGCGCATGTTTCCGGCAAAACGCAAATGGCCGGTATAGATTCTTTTGGTGCGTGTTCCACGGTCGTTGACGGAGTAAACGGTGATTTCATGTGTCCCCGGATTCAAGCCATCTAAAATTAAAGAAGTTGTTTGCTTATTGATGAATTTGCCGTCGATGTCTATAGCGATATTCTTGTTGTTGCTAAGGCGGAGCTGAAGGGAAGCATAGCTGTTATCTTGCTGCGCCGAAGCACCCAAGGCAGAAAGGCAGAACACTGAAAGAAGAAGTAGGTATTTCATGGGTGATTCCAATTGGGGTGTGTTGTATTCCTTTGAGACAATAGCTGTGCCGTGGTTTATTCTATTCAACGAGGCTGCCGATGCTTTAACCCGATACTAACATTGAAAGGAGAATTCCAGTTGCCACCGCCGCATTCAATGATTCTGCGCCGCCGCGTTTAGGGATAGTAACCTGCTCGCTTACCCAAGATAGCAGTTCCGGCTGGATGCCTAGCGATTCATTTCCGATGATTAAAACCGCTGCCTTTTGTGGCTCAATTTGATTAATTGTTTTTCCATGAAGAGTTGCCGCATACACCGGCATCTTGCATTTTTTTAAAAAATCTGGAAGCGGGGAATGATGCATTTTTACCCGAAGATGCCCGCCCATGCCCGCTGCAACTACTTTCGGATTATAGACATCCACACAGCCTGGTGAACAAACTATATGCTCCACGCCAAACCAATCCGCTATGCGAATTATCGTACCCATATTCCCCGGGTCTTGAATGCGATCCAACGCAAGACACCACTCATTGGTAGGCAATTGTACAGAAAGGATGGGGAATTTGGCTACTAAAACGGCTGCATTCGGATGTTGTTGGGTGGCTATTTTCTTAAGTTCTTCCAGTGTGGCTTCAAAAACGTTGGCTTCAGGATGTTTTCCGAGTAAAGCTTGATTTCTCTCCAGCCATTCCGGCACTGCGAAGATTTGTGGTAAGGCTTCGCTACGCTCCAACCATTCTCTACAAAGCTTATCGCCTTCTACCAAAAAAGTCTGCAACTCAGCCCGGGCTTTGGAAGTAGCCAGCGCCCGAATCTCTTTAACTTGCGCCTTCGATATCATTGACCGCAAATTTACCGGCAAATCGACTCCTTTTATTTTCTACATGAATAAGCGCTCCTCACCGCTGTACTATGCCTTGATGGCCGTGGTTTTGGGGCTATTATTTTTCAATGCTTCCTGTAATCCTGCAAAGCATGTGGCTGATGGTGATTTTTTGCTTCGCAGAAATAGCCTGAAACTCAAGTCGGACAGGACTTTGACCAATAAAGGAGAGCTTAGTGATGCGCTTTCTAGCCTCATCATTCAGAAGCCAAATGCCTACTTTCTAAACTTCATTCCTTATAAAGTTGCGCTTTACAATTTGAGGTATCAACGCTATCAGAAAGACACTGCTGCCATCAATTTTCAGAGGAATTTGAAGACGGTTGAGCGGCCTGTTGTCTTCGATACCGCACTCGCCAATCGTTCCGCACAGCACATGCAGAGCTACCTTTTCAACCAGGGCTATTTCTATAGCAGAGCGCAGGATACCGTAGTTATTCGCGGTAAGAAACTGACTGCAGTATATAAAGTGGAAACAGGCTTACGCTATCTAATCAACAAGACACAATTGGATATCGACGACAGTCTTGTGCAGCAATTCGTTTCGGGTTCGATGGCGCAAACAGTGCTGGGAAATGGCATTCCGTTTTCCATGGCTTTGGCTGAAGACGAACGTAGTCGAATAGCAAATGTGTTACGCAATAATGGCTATTATAAGTTCACGCAAGACAATATCCACATCGTTGTGGACACGTTCAATAAAGCATTGCTCCGCGACGCGGCAAACCCTTTTGAAAGTGCCATCAATTTCCTCGCATCCCAGCATACAGAGCGGAAACCTACTGTCGATGTAAAAATTATTATCCGCAAGG
The DNA here is from genome assembly GCA_039935335.1 of Chitinophagaceae bacterium. GTDB lineage: Bacteria > Bacteroidota > Bacteroidia > Chitinophagales > Chitinophagaceae > UBA1952. The sequence goes on along the minus strand of JBDTKK010000333.1, from coordinate 1,810 downwards.
AATCGGAGCCTAACGCCTACCGCAGATACCGCATTGGCAAGCTTCAGATCTATCCGGATTTTGTGGATCGAAAAGATATTAATGACTCCACATTGCTCGATTTTACAAATGGAGATATCTCCTTTCACTATCACCAATATTTCGTCCGGGAAAAAGTGTTGATGCACCAGATTTTTATGGGGCCGGGCCAATATTATTCACAGGATAATTACGATCTTACTATCACCAAACTCAATGAACTAGGACTCTTTCAGTATGTACAGACCTATATTATTGAGGATTCCACGCTGCCCGATGATCAGAATTTGCGCTTCATTATATTGATGAATCCGTCCAAACCCTTTGATTTTTCTATCAATTACGAGGTTACAAATGGTACTACTTACACCTTGGGAAATAGCATCGGTCTCAACTTCCGAAACCGGAATCTATTGAAAGGTGCCAATCAGTTGAGTATTTCTTTAACTGGAGGGATCGAACTCGGCTATAATAAGGATGGAGCAAATGATTTTGTAAATAAATTCTACCTGCTTTCACGTAATGCCGGCATCAACGCCACACTCGATTTTCCAAAGTTTATCGCACCCTTTTCCATCAAAGCATTTCGCGGGAAAGCCCAGCCACGCACTATTCTCGGGTTGGGTACCAATCTCCTGGATCGTGTAGATTATTTCACGCTGATCAATACTTCGGCCAACATCACCTACAACTGGAAGCAAAGCTCCACTAATACTTGGGATCTATCCCCTGCTTTCGCGAATATCCTTCGCCTACCTCGCATCGCCGATAGTTTCCAAATCCGCTTAGATTCCAACGAATTTCTGCGCAATAGTTACCGCCAAAGTTTTATCGAAGGAGAGAGCTTGTACTTTACTTTTTCGAATAATAATGGCCCTCATGCATCAAGGCACTATTCGTATTTGAAGGCCGGAATTGAAGAGTCTGGAGCTTTGTTGAGTGCCATAAATACGGTAGTCAATTTGCAAAATTCCCTTGGTCTTCCTTATTCACAATACGTCAAATTAGAAGCCGATGCAAGGCACTATTTGCCGCGCAAACATTCCACCATTGCCACCAGAGTTTTTGTCGGGTTCGGCATTCCTTACGATAAGAGTTCGACCCTGCCCTACATTAAGCAATACTTTGTGGGTGGGCCATACAGCCTGCGTGGCTATCGCGTGCGGCAGCTTGGGCCAGGGTCTTATTACAACCCAAATACCAGCCAAAGTTCAAATTTCGTGGACAGAACTGCCGACATAAAAATTGAAGCCAACGCCGAGTACCGATTTGGTATTGTGCAACTTTTTGGAGGTTCCCTTCATCTCAATGGGGCGGCCTTCATGGATGCCGGAAACATATGGCTGGCCAAGCCGTCCACAGATTATCCGGGAGGCGAGTTTGCGTTGGATAAAATTGGTAAAGACATAGCGGTGTGTGTAGGGCTAGGCGCACGTTTCGACATCAGTAGCATCTTCGTTTTGCGCTTTGATGAAGGCTTTCCAATAAAGAATCCAGACTATCCCATAAACGGCGGCTGGGTGCTGGATAGGCTGCAACCATTCAATAAAGATTGGCGCAACAACAACCTCGTTTTGCACATCGCCATCGGGTATCCTTTTTAAAATTTGGGCGTGTCCACAAGCAGCCTAGGTCGCCTCCTTTCCGCTACAGGCCTGCCTTTTGGCTGCTGGTGGTCGGGCTCATACCTTTTCACTGCAATCTTTTTGTGCGCTATGAAAGTAATTTTCGGATCGTTCGCCTCTCAATGGCGCACAAAAAGGATTTCCGTTGCAATCCCTCACGCGGTCAA
>JBDTKK010000332.1:0-5206 GCA_039935335.1 Chitinophagaceae bacterium | reverse complement strand
GCACTGCAGCTTAAAGGCTTGCCAGACTTGAACCCTGAAACCGTGAAAGCACACTTTCATCAGCCCAATCTGTCGGTGGTTAATTCGAAGGAAGCTTTAGGGAATCTGGTAAAGGAAAAGGTGGCTGAAGCGAGCAGCGATGTTTGTTTGTTGTTGATGAGTTCTGGGACTTTTGAGGGGATGGATTGGGAGAGAGCTATTCAATAATTTGCGAGATAGTCCAACGTCGGGAAAACCCACAAGGGCGAACGTTTCCGTTTATGAAATAGCGGCAAATACAGAAGCAGTAGTAGGAATATTCGTGAGCATCACCATACCACCACCAATTTGCCCGCCTTTATGAGTAAGCCGCCAACAACATACTGATACACCCCCGCCGCTACCTCCTTCCAATTCCCTTAATCCGTATGCGTCGGCGGCATTTTCTTCCCCCCATGCCGCACCCCATAATCTACAATAATCCGCGACATAGTATATCTCGCTACAAACTCGCGGTGATCCTCCCGAAACACTTCTATTAAATCATCCAGCACCAACAAACAAACCTTGGTGCGCTTCATCAATTTTGGTATAGAAGCCGTCTTTGCCGCCCGCCCGGAGATGATAACTCTTGTGCCCGGCTTCGCCTCTTCAAAAGCCACAATCGCAGCATCCGCCTCCTCCTCCATCGTGGGCTTAAAACCATACTTTACCAACTCCTCCTTCACGCCCAAAGCCGCTTCCAGCATAGCGTTCAGTACTATCGTCAGCTCGTCCAAAGGTGTTTTTTGCAGACTGCCTTTGCTCTTATTCACTGCCGTAAGTAGCGTTTGGTTTTTGGCAATGCGGGCATAAGCTCGAGCCAATTTGGTAAGGAGCAAAGTCTTCTCGATAGCAGATTTTGCCAGCTTTTTCTTATCCTTCGTCACGCCCACCGTATTGCCCGCCATCTGCGCATTGGCCGCCGCATCTATAGCATCAATACAGGCTCCCAGTTCGCCCACACTTTCGGCAAAACCAATATTTCCCTTCCACACATCATGTTCTCCGAGGAGCAAGGCTTGTACCGTTTGGCACATGTCCATTCTATTTAAGTTCGCTTTAGTCATAACAAGAAGCTTTTGTGTTTTAGGAGGAGATGGTGAAGAAAAATTAACCGTCAGTTTTAAAAAACCAAATTTACACCCAAAAATCCGGACCGTGAGTATTCCATTTTAGAGTGTGAGTTTTCTATTCCATACTATGAGCCTTCCATTCTATAAAATGAACCTCCTATTCTTAATTATGAGTACTTTATGCTAGAAGGTGAGTATGCTATCTTAAATAATGAGTATCCTATTCTAGATAGTTACTATTCCATCCCGAATAATTAGAATCCTATCCTAAACTATGAGCATTTTATCCCTAACTATGAGTATCATATTCTAAGCTATGAATATTTTACTTCGAATTATGAGTATTCCATACCAGACTATGAGTATTCCATTCCGGCCTGTGAGCTATCTAATCCAAACCGGCTTATTAGTAATATTTGCCACCAGCATTCTAATAACTATCGCTATTTTGACTGCGACCAGGCCTAGCGTTCCGACGATATCGTTTGGATAGCTACTACCGTCCTTGTGAGGTTTTATTTTGCCACTGCAACAATCAAAAGCCAATGATAAGGAAGTTGAATGCTTGTAACTATCTGTCATTGGCAGGAGTCTCCCGAAATGTCGGGACAAGTCTTGCGACGAAGCAATCTCGATTCTCGCAAGCATGACGCGTAAGTCCGCGCTTGTGCCTGCTTGTGGGAAAATAAACGCAGCCTTTAGCCCAATAAATGGAAGAATGACGGATTGAAAATTTCATTTCAATCGAATTCAAAGGCAAACGAATGCCCAGTGCAAATTATTAGCAACTGAGACAAGGTCACAAAAGCCATGCGTTATGCTCAAGGGAGTGGCGCGAATACCTACGGGAACGAAGATATTGGAGAACAGCCGCACACATTCCCGTATCAAATCCTCCAACGGTAAACTAAGTTGTTGCTTTAAAATATGCCGACAACCATTTGCAATTTCTTCTGGTGGCAAGTATTCTGTAGTGCGTCTTTGAGCGACAAAATACGACTACTGCATTCAAGCTAATCCCTAACAATTTTCCCAGCAAATAATTGGACACCCTTGCCATCATAAAAATGATAAAAATAAATGCCGGGAGCGAAACGTTGGAAGGGAATTGAAATATTGCTGTTGCCTGTAGGAAAGTCGGCAATAGGCATATTACTAACAATTTTTCCGGCAGCATCGCTGATTTTCAAAGTTAGCTTGGCAGGCTTCAATAATGTGATGCTAAAGTGCTCATCGCCGGAAACCGGATTGGGATACGCAGAAATCTGACCAGAGAAAGCGATGTTTTGAACAGAAACATCAGAATTGTATTTATACAGCTCGGGGCCTGAAGTTGAACTTAATTGATTCATATATAATGAACCGTTATAAACAACTATTTCGTTTGGTAAAGCATAGTTGGAAAAACTACTTATTGAACCAGGATATAAATCCATTACAATATTCGCAGTATTACCGTCATACACCCAAAGTTCGCCGCCGTGTGCACTGTCTGTCCCAGCGAAGTAAGCTTTATTATTGTAGATAGTAAAGGGATGTGCATTTTGATAGCCGAATGGACTAATATTATTAATGAACGTCGTCGTAGAAGTAGCAGGATCATACTTGTAAAGATGACTGTTACTATATACACCATCAGGGGCACCGTCAAATAAGAGGTAATTATTGTAACCGCCTAAATTATAAATACCGCTTAATGTGCCTGGCGCAAAATCAGTAAGGCGGACTGGCGCAGTAGTCCCGTCGTATGAATACAGCTCATTGCCATGTGTGGCATCGTTTGCAAGGAAATAGAGTTTATTATTAAGGACTGTAAAGCAAGAGGGGTTACTCCCGTTACTGGTAGAAGGACTAATTTGAGCTAACTGAGAAGCTGTATTAGTAGCAGGATCATATACAAAGGGCTCATTGTCGAAAATCCCAGTGGTTGACGCTGAAAAATAGATTTTGCCATTAAACGGCGTAAACTGGCTGGGATAGCTGCTGTTGCTACCAGGATTAATATCAATTAAGGAAACGGTTGTACCGTCAAATGAATACATTTCAGTGCCATTAGCGGTGGTAGTTGCAGTGAAATAAAGCTTGTTGTTGTATGTTATGAAATTAGTAGGATTAGAACTGCCCGTACCTGGCTCAATATCTTCAACTAATGTTGGAGTACCAGTCCCAGTATAAGTATATAGCTCTAAACCCGAAGTTCCGTTGTTTCCGGCAAAGTAAATACTATTATTAATAACCCCCATCTGAAAGGTAAATGAACTATAGTTGTACCCTACAGTGCCATCCGCCGTACCCGGATTTAGGTCGGCAATCATTGCAGGGGGATTGGTGCCATCATAACCGAATACCTCGTAGCCATGTGCACTGTCGGTCGCGGCAAAGTATAGTTTAGCACCGACTGTAATTTGGTGGGGATAAGAGCCAGCTAAAGCGTGAGGATTCAGCTTCGCCACAAGCGATATCTGGGCTTGCGCATGGACAGTAACAGCAATACCGAGGAAGAGGAAAATACTTTTCATAGAACTGGCATTTTTCGGATAGAAAAAATTGTTGAAAACCGCACTTCAAATGTACATGATTTGGATAATACGCAAAGTGCAAAAGAAAAGTCGAAATTATTTGGAACTATTCATAAAAACCGAATTTGCTGTTTAGTTTTTCAGGTCGGGTTAAGATAATTCGGGATAAGGTTGTCGGGGATTTTCTTATCTCGGCTCCCACAAGTATCGATCTCCGTCCTCTATCCCAGCTATTTTCGAGAGAAACAGAGAAGATTAAATTATAGATTAAGCTCCCGCAAGCATGCCGCGTAAGCCCGCGCCCGTGGCTGCTTGTAGGAGAATAAAGCCAGCCATACTTTAGCCAGATAGCTTTAAAAAAAGCGGATGGAAAACGTCATTTCAATTGAATTTTAAAAATGAATGCCAAGTGCAAATTATTAGTAAGCCGGAAAGGGTGACAAAGTCCGTTCTCCGTGTTTACGGGAGCGGCAGGAACATCTACAACTGCGAAAGCATAAGAAAACTTCAATAATTTCCAATTGATTCAAACTTCCTATTTCAGTCCCTCCCGATAAACCATCCTGCTGCCTCTGGCTTCAATCACGCCTCGTTCCAGTGCTTCTTCAATACCTCTATGCATGGCCGCTTCCACTTTGATGCCCAGCCTTGCGTATCCAAACAGTCGCGCACATTCCCGCACCAAATCCTCCTTCGGTAAACTAAGTTGTTGCTTTAAAATATGCCGAGAACCATTCGCAATTTCTTCCGGCGGCAAGTCTTCCGCAGCACGTTTCTCCGCTTCATTTCCCGCGATTCTAAAAAGCTCGTAAAGATTGGAATGCTGCGTTTCTTTCCATAAAAAAATCTGTTCCCTCTGCCGACTTTGCCTGATGTTCAGTTCGACAACAAGGCCATCCAAATGCCTAGCAATTCGGCCACCAGCGCGGCCAATGCCCCAAGCGTTTAGCACTCGACTATAGAGTAAATTCTTGCTGATGGGCGATTCCAATTCCAGTACTTGCGCTATTTGCTTTTGAAGAAGCAACCTAGTCTGCGAAAAGAAGAAAACATCGACTGAAGCATCCTTCACTTTTTCCAAAAGGCACACCTCATAAATTATACTGACTTCTGGCTTTTTCAAGGTAAGATTCGGAAGGGCAGCATTGTTGAGAACCCCTTCAAATCTTGGTGCTTCTGTAACGATTTCCTTGGGTAGTTCTTTGGGCGTTTCTGACATCGGCAGCGGCTTTACCTCCAGCATCTTGGCCGCTTCAATAGCTTTTACAATACCAAGTATCACTACTTCCTTTTTCTCCCACCAATCTGTGCTCCACACCCGGTGCAGCTTCCAGCCTAAAGCCCTCAAAGCTCCAGTCTGTACAATCTCGCGGTCGCGGGCAGTATGCGCAGCATTATAGCCATCACCGTCTAGTAAAATACCCAGCAAATACTCAGATCTTTTTTCAGGATTCACAATGCCAATGTCAACCCGATATCCCGAGCAGCCAATAGCCAAATGCACTTCAAATCCTTTGGCTCGAATAGCTTCGGCAATCGTCGTTTCTAAGCCTGCTTTTTGAGCCATCGTTTGCCCGACTTTTATGGGCAATG
>JBDTKK010000331.1:0-16880 GCA_039935335.1 Chitinophagaceae bacterium | reverse complement strand
TGGGAAAGCTCGCTGCACCTTGCAGGAAGTATGGCTGGATTTTGCCACATTAGGTTTTATTACGGCTTTAATCGTATCAAAGCTATTTTGTTAATGAAGCTGAACCGTAGCCAAATCTATCTTCAATCAGAATCTAGGTAATACCAATAATTGGTATCTTCGTAAAAATTGAAATTACCCATGGCTAAAAACACATCCATTCTTTTAGGCGATCACTTCGACAAGTTTATTGGTCAGCAGATGGCGACAGGGCGTTATTCATCAGCAAGTGAAGTGATTAGGGCAGCCCTACGAGTTTTTGAAGAAGAAGAAACTAAAAAGCAATCCTTAATTGCCGACCTAAAAGAGGGGGAGCGTTCTGGTTTTGTTTCTGGTTTTGACCGCAAGGATTTCATTAGCAACATGCACGACAAGCACCTAAAGAATGGGCTATAAATTAAGCGTCAAGGCGAGCGATGATTTGGAAGAAATCTGGTTTTACACTTTGAAAAACTGGTCTTTGGAACAAGCAGATAGGTACGTGAACCTGATTTTCGACGAAATTGAATACTTGTCCTTGAAACCATTGTCAGGAAAGGATTATAGTAATATCCGAGAGGGCTACAGACGAGCCAAAGTAAAATCGCATTTAATTTTTTATCGAATGCTTGAAAGCAAAAGTGAAATAGAAGTCATTCGTATTTTACATGAAAACAGGGATATTGAAAACCGCCTGAAAGACTAGATGGAGCTTGGCCCCATTTGTTCAAGCTTGGCCAATCAGAATAAATACACCATAATAGTAGGATTCAGTCCGGGACGCTCCTGCAATACTTCCTACCATTACACAGCCTTCCAACGAATTTACGCCTCTTGTATGAGTCTTACGCGGATGCTGCAATGGGTGCATTGTAAAAAATCACTTTACATTAGTACAAGAAGCTTTCATGCAAGGTATGCTGGGCTTTCGCACTAGTGGTTGGCGGTTTTATATAAGGTATGAAAGCTCGCCGCAATAGTGTTTGAAGGTTTCCGGCGTTCCGGAAAGGTTGCCACACTAGTGTTTGAAGGTTTCAGGAGCCCCTGCTCCCGCAAGCATATCTCACAACTCAATAGTCACAAAATCCCATGAAGTAACGAGTGAATACATTATCAACTACGCTCCAGCATGCGTGGCGCGGAAACCTGTGCGTCTTGCGGGAGAATATTAGAAGCCGCATCTTGCCATCCGATTTTGAAATGATTGCTTCATGGATATTTTTGAAATTGGGTTTTAAGAGAAATGAAAACTGCAAGCTGACCACCCACAAGCAGTCCAACGCAACGGAAGCCACGCGTTCTGCTTGCGGGAGCGGATTCCCAAGTTTTCGCAAGCATCGTGCGGAAACTTGTACTCAGCCTGCTTGCGCTGAAGAAATCCTAGCCCCCCGCTCCCACAAGTATCCTCCAAAACCCCAATCGCCAATTGTTGCCGCGAGCAAAGTGAAAGAACTCAATAGTGACATCGCGCCCACATTCTTTCGGACAAAAACAAGAAGTCAGACAGAAACAATCTGTGTCCCTATTTCAACTTCATCCACTTCAACCGCAAACTGTTTGTCACCACACTCACGCTACTCATCGCCATGGCTGATCCTGCAATCATTGGGTTGAGTAAAAAGCCCGTAGAAGGGTATAAAATCCCAGCAGCAATTGGGATACCAATAACGTTGTAGAAGAAGGCCCAGAACAGGTTTTGGCGGATGACGTTCACGGTTTTCTTCGAGAGGTTAATGGCTTTTGGAATGCTGGAAAGATTGGAGGAGATAAGTGTCATCATCGCTACATCCATCGCAATGTCGGAACCTTTCCCCATAGCAATACTTAGGTTGGCTTGCGCCAATGCTTGACTATCATTTATCCCATCACCCACCATGGCAACAATGTGTTTTTCCTGCTGTAGTTTTTGAATAAATGCTGCCTTTTCGTGCGGAAGTAGTGATGCCTGAAAGTGCGTGATACCAACGGTTTTAGCTATTGCTGCGGCAGTTTTTTCATTATCTCCAGTAAGCATGTAGGCGGTGATTCCTAAGTCTTGTAGTTGCTTTATTGCAGCCGCTGAATCTTCCTTTACCGCATCTGAAATAGCCATGCAAGCCAACGCCTTTTTATCATCTGAAAACCAAATAACAGTAGCGGCATTTTCAAGCCATTTTATAGATTCTTCCTCTAGCTTTTTGGCGATGGATATGCCCGATTCGAGAAGTGATTTTTCATTGCCAATAAAGTATTTCTTTCCATCCACAACGCCCGAAACTCCCTTGCCGGTATGGCTTTCAAAATTTTCAATCAATGGTTTTTCTCCCTTCTTTTCTTCAAAAAAGTTGCAGACAGCTTCCGCCAAAGGATGCTCAGATTGCTCTTCCAAATGATAGAGGATTGTAGTCAAGCTACTTTCATCGACGCCACTTTCCCAAGTGATGTCGCTAAGCTTTGGTCTGCCTTCTGTTATTGTTCCGGTCTTGTCCAGAATCATAGTATCCACTTTATGCCCTTGCTCTAAGCTTTCGGCATTTTTTATAAGAATTCCATTTTCTGCACCGCGACCAATGCCAACCATAATTGCTGTTGGTGTAGCCAATCCTAAGGCACAAGGACAGGCAATGACGAGCACAGTCACCATTGCCAAAAGCCCGTGACTGAAGCCAGACGCGCCACCAAAAACCACCCAGATGACAAGGCTTAGTACTGCGATTCCAATCACAATAGGCACAAATATTCCTGCGATTTTATCAACCAATTTTTGCACTGGCGCTTTACTTCCTTGTGCATCCTGAACTGCTTTAATGATGTGGGCGAGGGTAGTGTCCTTTCCTACTTTTTCGGCTCGGAATTGTAGGCTTCCTTTCTGATTTATTGTTCCTGAAAATAGCTTGTCGCCCTGCTTCTTTTCAATTGGAATGGGTTCACCTGTCAGCAAACTTTCGTCCACAAACGAGCCACCAGAAAGCACTTCGCCGTCCACCGGAATTTTTTCTCCCGGTTTTACAAGAATGATGTCCCCTGTTTTTAGAAGGGCGATTGATATCGTTTTTGATTGACCATCCGGCTGTATTATCGTCACCGTTTTGGGTTGCAAGCCCATCAACTTTTTTATGGCGGATGAGGTTTGTCCTTTAGCTCTTTCTTCCAGATTCTTGCCAAGAAGGATGAAGGTGATGACCACCGCTGCCGCCTCGAAATAGACGTGCGGTTCAAGGCCGCGACTTGTCCAGAATTGAGGATAAATGGTGTTGAACACCGAGAAGATATACGCTATTCCCGTGCTCATAGCTACCAGTGTGTCCATGTTGGTGGAGCCGTGCTTCGCTTGCTTCCAGGCACTGACAAAAAACTGCTTTCCAAAGAGAAATACAACGGGGGTTGTAAATGCCCACATAATGTAATTCCCCAAAGGCATCTTATGAAAAAACATGCCGATTATCGAGACAGGAATCGTGAAGATAGCCGCCAGTATTGTGTTTCGGCGTAGCGTTTTCAGGTATTCCGATTGGGTATTTTCGAGTTCAGCCTGTGTTTCTTCGGAGTTATTTACTACTAGTTCATAACCCGCTTGATGAACGGCATCTTGTAGTTTGTCTATGCTGGATAGATTCGGCAAAAACTCAATCGTTGCTTTGGTGTTGGCGTAGTTCACATTAGCCGAAACCACTCCAGTTTGACCGCGCAACGTTGCTTGAACGGCATTAGCACAAGACGCACAACTCATACCCGTTACCGGAGTATTCGCAATCTCTGTTACTACGTCATAACCAGCATCCCTAATGGCTGAAACGACTGATGGTAGTGCCTTTCGGGGCTTTTCTGTTGTGAAGCTTACAATATTTCCTGCCGCTTCAATTTGAAATCCGGAAATGCTTTTTATGTCTGTTAAATGCTTATTTAGAGCTTCAACTTTTTGGCCTTGCAAAGAGCCCACAATAGGTATGGAAATCGTTTCTGGCATTGGGTTTCGTGTTCAGTCGAAGGTCGCCAATTCAAAAGGGTAGGGATGTTATTGGCATATTGCTTTCCTCTAAGCATTTTCGTAGCTGAATTTGGTTTTCTTTAAAAATGATGTTTCGGTATGACGGAGGCCGCCGTGTGGTTTCGCTGCTGTTTTGTTATTTGCGGATATTCGCGGCAGACAAGAATTCTGATTTATGCCCTGGCTACTTTTAATCATCGCCGGCCTCTTTGAAGTAGGCTTCACCACCTGCCTCGGCAAAGCCAAAGACACGACTGGCAGTACTTCCGCACTTTGGATTATTGGTTTTTTTATCTCGCTAAGCCTAAGTATGTTTCTACTTTATAAGGCCACTCAATCCTTGCCCATGGGTACTGCGTATGCAGTTTGGACGGGCATTGGCGCGGTCGGCACTGTCATTATTGGGATACTTTTTTTTAAAGAACCCGCCAGCTTTTTAAGGCTCTTATTTATCATTACACTGATAGGTTCCATTGTCGGATTGAAGTTCGTCTCGTCTTAAAGTCCAAACCTTATTTTGATTGAATTGGGTGTACGCAGTTTTGGTTTCATTAGCGGATTACAGCCTAGAAATAAGCTCAAACACAAAATGTCTTCGCGAAGTTTTAGAAAAGCTCAACCACCCGCTTCGCATTTATAAATTTCAGGCACTTCCTCCAGAAACTTTGTAAGCCGCGCATCAGCATAGACACCGTAAGCATCGGCTAAAGTTCCCTTCATTCCATTTGTCATTTCTATCAAATAGAGTATCGACATATCGTCGGGGTCGGAAGCCCCTTCAAAGCGATAATAGTTGCGCAATTGAACTTCATGTGGCTCGAAGATTTTATCACCGCCAATCGCTAATATTCCCGAATCTTGAATTACAAATTGGACGTTGAAACCCCTGCCCACAGCTATTTCCATGCATTCGCTTAGCGTTGTCATTCCTTTTAAGACTACGGTATTTTTTCGGTCTTTCATAGCTCTGGATACTTTTTACTGGCTAAAGGTCGTTATAAAAGTATGCCTATAATTTTCGCCTTCCAATGGTGTGATTTTTATAGGGTATCAGAAAAAAAATCGACTATTTTTTTAACAGGTTCGCATCATTTCCGATTGGTATATTCGTCAAAGGAAGAAACGCTCTAAAGATTTATCAGAAATGCTTTTTTTGGGAAAACACTTTTATAAGTCAGCTATAAATGCTTCAACGATGGCTGGTTTTTTTCGGATTCGATGCCCATCGGAATAAGCTTTAAGTGAAGTTCTTTTTGAAATAATTCCCAATTTTCTCCAAAGAGAGTTTTTCCTTGAAAAGTTTTAAAGAGTCAAATCTTGGTATCTAAAATGATATTTAAAAATTTGGCCTTCGGTTCATTTAAGTTCACAAAAAATGCTTTTGTATGACCAGTCCAGAAAGAATTCCGGTTTTGATGACATGGGGAGATTATAACCTTCTAAAAGCACTTACGCCAGATAATGGCTTGTCTGAAGCTGGGGCTTTTGCCGAAGAGCTTAACCGCGCCATCATGGTGCAGGATTACGCCTTTCCGCCGCATGCCATTCGCCTTTATTCCCAAGTTTCTGTGATTAACGAGAATACTGGAGCGGTGCGCCAATTGACGATTGTTCCTCCAGGGGAAGCCGATGAAACGTTGGGTAAAATTTCAGTGTTTGACCCTTTTGCGACGGCCATTTTTGGTTTCCGGCAAGGGGAAACTGTGGATTGGACATTCCCCGAAGGGGCAAAAAAGCTAAAAATTCAAGAGGTGAAAAACGAGTTGCTCCCGTTTGAAAAACTGAATTCCTCGTCGCAATACGTTAGTTAGGTATTTTCGACGCTTATGGAATTGTTGCTGCCCGACTTTGCGCTGCCCAGCGTGTGGATTAGTTTACTCACGCTTTGCTTCTTAGAAGTCGTGTTGGGTATCGACAACATCATTTTCATCTCCATTGTTGCGGGAAAACTCCCCGCAGGCCAGCAGAAGCGAGCTCGAAATATCGGCCTTCTTCTAGCTATGTTCTTTCGTCTGGGCTTGCTGCTAAGCATTAAATGGATTATAGGCATGAAAGACCCCATCGTCACCATTCCAGCCTTGGGAGATTTCCTGCACAATCCAATTTCATTGAGCGTAAAAGACCTTATTCTCATTGCCGGAGGACTGTTCCTGATTGTCAAAAGCACCATGGAAATTCATCACAAACTCGATGGTGATGTACCTGAAGCAAAGCCTGGAAGCCGCGCTGCAAAAGGCCTGGGCTCCGTTCTTCTTCAAATTGTCTTGGTCGATGCCGTCTTTTCTTTCGATTCCATTCTCACCGCTATTGGCCTTGTAGAAAATATAATCATCATGATGATTGCCGTGATTGTGTCTATCGGCGTCATGATGCTTTTCGCTGGGCCTGTCACTCAGATTATCAATAAACAACCAAGCCTTCAAATGTTGGCTCTTACGTTTTTGGTAGTGATTGGTGTGGTGCTCATCGCCAGCGGCTTTCATCAGGAAGTGAGTAAGAGCATTATTTATTCCTGCTTGGGCTTTGCGCTAGTGGTGGAGTTTTTGAATATTCGATTGAGGAGGAATGGGGTGACAGAACCCTAGTTGCCAGCCCTAACCCTAGTTGCAAAGCCCTTTAATAGAGACTGCAACTCTAAGGTACTTAGAACAATAATAGATACTAAGTTTTGAAGTCAAGTTGCCTTTTGAATTTTGCATTTTACCTTTTGCCTTTTGAATTTTGCCTTTTGAATTTTGCATTTTACCTTTTGCCTTTTGCATTTTACCTTTTGCCTTTTGCCTTTTGCCTTTTACCTTTTACCTTTTGCCTTTTGCCTTTTGCCTTTTTCATTTTGCATTTTTCATTTCCCCCCTTCCCCCGTACATTTGCGCGAAATTTGGCGACCCCAAAAAGCATTATTTAATACTTCAACTCTTTATGGCCAACGTAGGCAAAATCAAACAAATTATCGGTCCGGTTGTGGACGTGCATTTTACCGCTGATAATAAGCTCCCTGAAATTTTCAACGCCCTCGAACTCACCCGCGAAAACGGCGATAAACTTGTGATGGAAGTGCAACAGCACCTCGGCGAAGACAGCGTTCGCTGCGTAGCAATGGACGGTACTGAAGGTCTTACTCGCGGCATGGATGTGGTAGATACTGGAAAGGCCATCGCAATGCCAACTGGCGAGCAAATTCATGGTCGTTTGTTCAACGTAACTGGTGATGCAATCGATGGTTTGCCTCCTACAAGCAAGGCTAATGGCGGTCGCCCAATTCACGCCAAGCCACCGGCTTTTGAAGACCTTTCTACAGCTTCCGAAATTCTATTTACGGGTATTAAGGTTATCGACCTGATCGAACCTTACGCAAAAGGTGGTAAAATTGGATTGTTTGGCGGTGCAGGTGTGGGTAAAACTGTATTGATTCAAGAATTAATCAACAACATTGCGAAGGCTTATGCAGGTCTGTCGGTGTTTGCCGGAGTAGGAGAGCGTACCCGTGAAGGGAACGACTTGATGCGCGAAATGATTGAAGCCGACATCGTCAAATACGGTGAGAAGTTCAAACACAGCATGGAAGCTGGTGGCTGGGATTTGAGTTCTGTGGATATGGAAGAATTGAAAGATTCTAAAGCCACTTTCGTTTTCGGTCAAATGAATGAACCACCAGGTGCGCGTGCGCGTGTGGCCTTGTCTGGCCTTACTCTTGCCGAGTATTTCCGTGATGGCGATGGCACAGGAAAAGGAAAGGACATCTTGTTCTTCGTGGACAATATCTTCCGTTTTACACAGGCAGGTTCCGAGGTTTCTGCCCTACTCGGCCGGATGCCTTCTGCGGTAGGTTATCAGCCAACTTTGGCTACCGAAATGGGATTGATGCAAGAGCGTATCACTTCGACACGCAACGGTTCTATCACTTCCGTACAAGCGGTTTACGTACCTGCGGATGACCTTACCGATCCTGCGCCGGCCACAACATTTGCTCACCTTGATGCCACAACGGTATTGAGCCGTAAGATTGCCGACTTAGGCATCTATCCTGCGGTGGATCCATTGGATTCTACTTCTCGTATTCTTTCTCCTGCCATTGTTGGCGACCAACACTATGATACTGCCAACCGCGTAAAGTTGATTCTTCAACGTTATAAGGAACTTCAGGACATCATCGCTATCCTTGGTATGGATGAGCTTTCTGAAGAGGATAAATTGACTGTAAGCCGCGCCCGTCGTGTGCAGCGTTTCTTGTCACAGCCTTTCCACGTGGCCGAGCAGTTTACCGGTTTGAAGGGTGTACTCGTTCCTATCGAAGAAACCATCCGTGGCTTCAACATGATTATGGATGGCGAAGTGGATGAGTATCCAGAAGCGGCGTTCAACCTTGTTGGTAGTATCGACGATGCTATTGCTAAGGGTAAGAAAATGATGGAACAAGCGAAAAATTAATTCAAAAGGTAAAAGGCAAAAATCAAAAACCTCCTAGGTTCATTCGGATTTTTACCTTTTACCTTTTACCTTTTACCTTTTTTAATGCAACTAGAAATATTAACTCCCGAACACCAAGTCTTTAGCGGCAATGTTTATGGCATCTACCTGCCCGGCGCAGAAGGAACTTTCGAACTTCTCGACAAGCACGCGCCCATGATTGCTTCTTTGGGCAAAGGGAAAATGAAAATCCTGAAGGAGAAATCTGGCAATACCGAACTGTACGAAATCAGCGGTGGCTTTGTAGAAATGCTGAACAACAAGGCAACAGTCTTGATTGAAGATGCTACTTCTATGGAATAACTACGCGACACAAAATTTTGGAAAAGAGATGGCTTCGGCTGTCTCTTTTTTTTGTTATAGTCAGATATCCCATCTCTCTCTAAATGTCCCAACACTCCATGCTCTCTCTCGTCAAAACGTTTTTATCCGTGAAACTCCGTGTCTCTGTGTCTCCGTGGTAGAATTCCTCCAAATTTGTCAATAAATGAAACGCCACCTCCCCTTCCTCGCTTTTATTCTCGCCCTTTCGTTTTTCTCTGGGTGGCTCATGAGTCGTATGTCCTGGATAGGCCGTGTCGGGGTCAATTTGATACACCAAGAATATAAGTTCCTCAAGGTTTGGTATGAAGCCGGCGCGGTAGTTTTTATTGCCTTGCTTTTCCTTTTTTTTCTGCAATATTTCTTCCGTCGGCGAAGCCTGCCGATAGTGGGATTTTCGATTCAGGTTATCGCGCTATTGCTTGCTGGGCTTGGGTTTTGGTTAAGTATGGTTGATTTCAAAAGTGATATTTCTCATCGGTTGCTAAAGCAAAATTTCCATGTTGGCGTTTACCTTTTCTGGTTCGGCTGGGCCTGCATCAGTGTTTACATTATGGCCAAAGTGAAGCGCAAAATGCAAGCTTCTATAGATGCAAGTAAAACGGCTGAAGCAGCTTTGTAAATTCCTCGGAATACGCGCCGTTTTCCTGCTTTATGATTAGGGTTTCGGCCAAAGTTTCGTCAACACTCTCTTTCCCATAGAGCCCAATAATCCGACTAATTCTGGAATTTTCTCGGTCGAATACTACCAACTTTTTATGTAGAAATAGTCCTGCTTCGAAAGCCAACTCTCGGAATAATTCATGTTCTTCCTTGGGCCACATAATGCTGGCTTTTCCTGTCTCCGAAAGATGCTTTAGAAGCACTTTTACCAGTGTTTCAGGACTTAATGTTTCCGCATGGCGAGCCGCATTCCGAGCAATATCAGCACCTTTCAGACTTTTTTGAAAGAATGGTGGATTGCAAAGAATCAGGTCATACACCTTTGTAGAAATCCAATCGGTAACGTCAGCACGATACAATTGAATGTTGTCTGCGAAAGGTGAGTTTCGGACATTTTCAAATGCTTGAATGAAGGCGTTTACGTCTTGCTCAATGGCATCTATTTTCAGCTTAATACCGCGCTGGGCAAGCATCAGCGCTAAAACCCCCGTTCCGGTACCAATGTCTAAAGCACACTGACTTCCAATAGGGATTTCCGTCCAAGCACCTTGAATACAAGCATCCGTACTCACTTTCATCCCGCATTTATCCTGCTGAATGGTGAACTCTTTGAACTGAAACCAGGAATTGCTCATGACCAGACTGCGCGAGCTGAAGGAACAACATCAAGTTCAGCAAACTCCCCAAGCTGATATTTATACCAGGCCGCAATCGCAATCATCGCTGCATTGTCAGTACAATATTGAAAATCGGGAATGAAAACTTCCCAACCTTCTCGGGTACCGATTTCCTGCAAAGCCTTGCGCAGCCCGCTATTCGCCGAAACGCCACCTGCAATACCCACATGTTTTACGTTGGATTGTTTGGCAGCAACGATTAATTTATCCATCAGCATTTTAATAATCGAATACTGTACCGAAGCACAGATATCTACCAAGTTTTCCTTGATGAAATCGGGATTCTTTTTCTGTTCTTTTTGTAGGAAATAAAGTACTGAAGTCTTTAGTCCGCTGAAGGAAAACGATAATCCCGGCATGGATGAAGTTGAAAATTTGAACTTCAGCGGGTCGCCTTCTTTTGCGTATTTATCTACCAACGGCCCGCCGGGATACGGTAGTCCCAACATCTTCGCGGTTTTGTCGAAAGCCTCTCCTGCCGCATCATCCAGCGTTTCTCCCAGCACTTCCATCTTCAAATAATCGTGGCACAAGACCAACTGCGTGTGTCCGCCGGAAACCGTCAGACAGAGAAATGGAAATTGAGGCTTCGGCTCCACGATGAAATGCGCCAAAACATGCGCCTGCATGTGGTGAACGGCTATTAAGGGAATATTTGAAGCCTGCGCAAAAGCCTTGGCAAAGGATGCGCCCACCATCAAAGAACCTATCAAACCAGGCGACTGCGTAAACGCGATTGCATCGATGTCTTTACGGTCAATATTGGCTTCCTTCAGCGCCGCATCCACCACAGGAATAATATTGCTCATGTGCGCACGCGAGGCTAGTTCCGGCACTACACCGCCGTATTGCGCATGGATAGCTTGCGTAGCTACTTTATTACTAAGGATTTCTCCGTTTCGCAACACTGCGGCTGCGGTATCGTCGCAGGAAGATTCAATAGCAAGAATATTAATGGATTGGGTGGAAACTTTGGATGCTGACACGGGAATAATTGCAAAAATTTGGGTTCGCAAATTTAAGGCTGTAACCCAAGCTCAATACCTTTGCCTTTCCCATAATTTGGAATCTTCGTGGTTCAATTTTTGGGTGAAAGTCAATCGTCATGCGCCCAATCTCGCTCAAACGCCCAAGGCCATTTAAAAACCTGAATGCGCCTTACCGCATGGTTTTCATCAATGAAAATTCGCTGGAAGAAGTCGCCTCATTTCACCTGACCAAGAACAGCCTTTACGCACTTTTCAGCACTATTTTTATCATCACGATTTTCGGAACGGTGGCTATTCTTCTCTTCACGCCGCTCAAGTATTATATCCCCGGCTACGGCAGCAACCAACTGCGGATAGAGGCCATGGCACTGGAACACAGGGTGGATTCTTTGTCGGCAATGGTAGTGGCCAACCAACAAAAGGCTTCGCGGATTTCTGCGATTATTGCAGAGAAAGATGTGGTGGAACGCGATACGGCTATGCTCAAACCAAGCTTGCTCAACAACCTTCCTGAAGGCGTTATACCTGCGCCGGACGACATTAAATCTGAAGCCTCACAAGAAACTAAAATTCAGCAAAGAAATGCCCGACGAAAAAAGTAAAAATCGGAACGCATCAGTAGTGCGCTACTCCGGTCTTGGCGCACAATTGCTGGTGCTTTTAGGGCTTGGTGTGTGGCTGGGACTAAAGCTGGACGCACGTCTTGGACTGCGTGCGCTCTTTATAATTATTTTTCCGGTCGTAGCATTATCCTATTCTCTTTGGCAACTCATTCGCTCGCTCAACAAACCCAATTCATGAACCTTAGATTACCCATTATCCTCCTCATCGCTGTGGTGGCATTGTCAATATTTTTCAAGCTTTTTTGCGATGCCAATCCGGGTTACGATTTCCCCGCTTTGATGGTGGCCAATCTCCTCATGTTTGGCCTGTCGCTTATTGGTTGGTTCATGCTTCGGCGAAGGTCTAATCAGCGGGCGCAGGTGTTTGTGCAAGGCGTTTATGGTACCACGATGCTTCGGCTTTTTGTGTGCATCATCGGCATCCTCGCCTATGCCCTAATCAACAAACCGAATGTACACAAGCCATCTCTTTTCATGATGTTTGGCATCTACATCATTTACATGGCGATTGAAACAATTTACTTCAGCAGAATTACTCGAAAAGTTTAGAATTAGTATTTAGAAATGGCAAAGCAAGAAAGTCCTTTTGACACGCTGCGGCAATACATGCCCAACGGCAGCTTTGATGCCGTGATGGTGTATTTTGAAAAGCACAGCATTCATCTCACGCTCACGGAGACCCGCAAGACGCGATTGGGCGATTACCGTTCGCCCGCGCCAGGACAGCATTTCCACAAGATTTCGGTAAATGCTACGCTCAATCAATACAGCTTCCTCGTCACGCTGCTGCATGAAATTGCGCACCTCACCACCTACGTAGCTTTCAAAAATAAAGTAGCACCGCATGGAGCAGAATGGAAGGCGGAGTTTAAGAATGTTCTGGAACCTTTTATTGGCAAGAAAATTTTCCCGAAAGAATTGGATACGGTCTTGCGTGCGTACTTAAAAAATCCTGCTGCAAGTACTTGCGCCGACCCGAATTTGTTTAAAGCCCTAAGAAGATATGACCCGCGTGCTGCATCTTTAGTTCATGTAGATGAAATTCCGGATGGAGCGAAGTTTGAATTGGAAGGAAGGTTGTTTGAGAAAATTTCTCAGTTGCGGACACGGGCTCGTTGCAAAGATTTAAAGACCGGGAGGTTGTATTTTGTGCAGGGGGTGGCGTTGGTGACGCTGGCTAGTGGGAAATTGAAAATGCCCGTACGAGTCGGCACGGGCGGACAAAATTAAAAATGTACGTGGGGATAGAAAATAAATTTTTGAGTTTAAGAACCGAAGATTGTCCTAATTTGGAGCACATTCATCCTGTAAAGGGAATTGAAGATAGTGTGTAATTTAGATTGAATCTTTTTTAACTAAAAAAAGGATGAATATGGAAACGAGAAATAATGAATTGGAAATGTTCACTTTTGCCGAGATAAAAGATGAATTTATTGGTGAAATTGGCTCTGAAAAAAGAACCCAGTACGAGCAAGAACTGCAACTTGAGGTGATGAGGAAGAATCAAAATACGTTGAAAACCTATACTTTAGAGGAAGTTACCGACAAATACATCGGTAAAAAGGGAACGAAAAAGAGGGACGAGTTTGAGAAGGAACTTCGTCGTCATTGAAAAAACAAACCATTATTGTACTTTGACCTTTAATCTAGTGAAAGCCGCACAAATATCAAATTCACTTGTAATCATCTACTTTGACAACAGCGAATATGACTGACTTGGAGGGAATAATAAATCTAAGGCGTTCGGCTTTAATTTGAAGATTGGCCCCTTCTCTTTTACACCGCCAGTTGGTAACCGTTTTATTAAATGGTCAAGCGTTATATAGCCCTGTTCCAACAGAATATCAAATTGCGAAACGATTGGCTTCTTAGTATGTTGAGCTTTGGTGAAATGAAAATACTCTTTCCCATCTTCAACCTTTGTGTTTGCCGCTATCCAAAATGTTTCTTTATGTTTTATTAACAAACTACCGTGAAGTTTCTTTAATTCCCAAGCTACAAAATCGTTGATTAGCGGTTTATCCGAATTTTCGATTAGTTGTAGCAAATTATTATCAACGCGCAACATTAAGCCTTGTGAGTTTCTTACAATTGCTGATACTGTACAATATAATCTAAATACTCCTTCTCTAGTGTAACCAAAATTATTAAGTATTTCTGCTGAATTTTTGAATTTATTCAAGTCCCAATCTGGCACTTTAGCAAATAGATTTTTTCTATTCGCCCGCTTATCTCTATATGATTTTAATTCTATCCCTTTATAGTCAGGTGCTTTTGAAGAATTCATTGGAATTCCAAGTAAGTGTTCCAAAGTCCTACCGATAGCTGTATCTGCTTGCAATAACGCAGGAACAAAGCCACCAGCGGCGATCTTTCTAAGTTTAAATAACAGCTCAACAGCAATTTCATTGGAAATTTGATTTAATTCATTGACCAGTTCTTTTACGGGATTAGCACCAACAGAACTCAATAGAGTTTTCAAATCAAGCTTTGTAATGTTCAAAACATACAATACGTTTTCAAACTCAATTATTCCCAAGATATCATTTGCTTTTGCGTAAGCACCCAATCCTTTAAACCAAATTCTTGGGTCGCCCTTTTTGGTATTCGGACGGTACATTGAGGCGATTGAGTTAATGACACCATCGTTTTCTAGCAATTTGGAATTGACTAAAACTTTGCTTTCCTGCCCCTGCTTCTGGTTTTCAAAGTCGTGGATATTTTTCGATTTCAAGAAGGAACGTACAGATCCTGTAGCATCCATTATCGATTTTACCAATCCTGTTTCGGTTGGTTCAATTAAAGTGAGTTCAACCGAATTTTCAGTCAGTAATTTTATCCTGCTAATCTCAAGGTCAGTGAGTTGTCTCATTCAAAAGCTACTTGATGTTTTTCAATATTTCCAAAGCTACCGCCCTTGCCATTAGAGGAGGAACCGCATTACCGACCAATGTATATTGTGGCACTTCAAATTTTCTTTTGTTTCCTCCTGTTGAACGCTTCCCTTGAAACACAAAAGAATCATCAAAAGACTGTAAACGAGCCATTTCGCGAACAGTCAAAGCACGAGGATTTGAATAATGAATATAATCATCGGCAATTGTCATAATGGTTGAGCTTTGTGCTTCTGGCTTCAGTACATTGTAACTGCGTTTGTCAGAATCTAATCCTTCGGCTTTTAATTGTTTTTTTGCTGCATCGTAATCACCAGCATTTAGAATTATACCCAGCCGCTTTATTACATCCTCATTTTGTTTGCTTGTTTTATGGTTATGTAATGGTGCTACTAAGTGACTTAATGTATTTTCAAGCTCTTCAAAATTACGTACATAAAATGGGTTCTTGGCATTCGCAAACCGCCCATTCAAACGACCTTTTTTAGACCAGTCTGCATAAGTGATACCTTTATTTTCATCAGGTTTCCCGTCGGCATTTCGCTTTCTTATTAAAGCGTTCATTTTGTCTGTAGAGCCATTGTATTTTGCCTTTAAATCAATCTTCTCATAATCAAACTGCTCGTCATCATTGCTTACAAAATCTAAATCGTGTAAAGCTTCAAACACCGTTACTTTGTCTTTATTACTTACCGTCGCCGGAATATCGTTTATCAATTTTTGGTCCTTGCGGCAGCCAATAAACAACACTCTTTCACGGTTTTGAGGTACTCCATAGTTTGATGCCAAGGCGACGAAAGGTTGCTCAATATTGTAAAGCCGAATGTGTGATAGAATTTCATCAAATTCACTTTCCTTGTTAGCGGTTATTACAAACGCTTTTAAGCCGTTCATACACTCGTCAAACGAGTAGGCAAATACTTCAAGTGCATTAATTATCTGCCTTGTTTCTACGGCAAAGGTTTCATTGGGTTTTAAATTGTTGAAAGCGGATTGCATTTTCTCAACAATCGTTTCGGCATCAATCGAAGTAAGGAAATTATCGAAATCAGCAGCAAAAAAATCATTGTCCAAATCGGAAAATGACTTTTCGTTTATTACTTTCTTTCTTATGTATGCCAATTCCTTACTACGCTTCAGTAAATTAAACCCGTGTCGGATTGTGCTGATATCCTTATCCGTTTTGCTGGTTTTGTAATCAACAATTTTGGGTGTAAGCAACTTGAATTTATTTTCTACATTTTGGATGTAGCTATCTTTCAATTGGTCGTATTCTTTGTCTGTTGCCTT
Source organism: Chitinophagaceae bacterium (assembly GCA_039935335.1). Taxonomy (GTDB): domain Bacteria; phylum Bacteroidota; class Bacteroidia; order Chitinophagales; family Chitinophagaceae; genus UBA1952. Next base: position 971 of record JBDTKK010000331.1, on the reverse strand, counting down.
CTCAAATTGCAACCGTAAATTATAGCAATCTAAAATAAAGGGTTGCTGAAGTTCAACCTTTCTTAGCTGCGCAATAAAATAAGTGAGTTGATGAAATTCCTTTAAATCGACTATTGACCGAATTTCTTGCAAAATCATTTCTTTAATTCTGCCGTTTTCTTTGGTTAAAATGCCTTTCACATTCTCCATCACAAAGTATTTGGGGCGTAACTGCCTAATAACTTTAAGATAATGAGCAAACAAATCATCCTTTTTATCAAACTTCTTTCTCTTGCCAGCTAAGCTAAAACTCTGGCATGGAGGCCCACCGCATACAATATCTACTTCTTTTCCATTCAGCTTTTTTAGGAAATTATCTAGAAAATCAGGTTCGGTGATATCTTGACGTAAAAACTCTGCATCTAGTCCAAGTTGATAATTATAACGTGCTAAGTGAGTTAGCTCGCAATTTTCATTTATGTCGCTCCCTAATCGGAAATCGTAATATTTATTTCCATATTCAGCTTGCAAAAAGCCTTCACTAAATCCACCTGCACCTGCAAACAAATCGACAAAAGTTACCTTTTCCTTGTTCTCATATTCTTCAAATCCTTCACAGACAATATTTATTTCAGTATTCACTTTCCTACTGGAAACAAGCGACAATATTTTTTCTTTCACCTTCACATCGGTAAAATGTGAGTGAGGTTCGGTTTCAAAATGCTTTTGAACTTCTTGTTTCAAAAAGTTCAAAAATTTGTTCATCGACCTATAGCCTAATTCAGTCTCTTTGACACACTGGTTTTTATTGTCCCAATCCTTCTTCATGATTTTTTCACCCGTAGAAACCTTTATTTGGACATCTTTTTGGCGTAAAACAAGGTGAATAGGGTACTTTTTACTTTTATCAGCTTTGTCTAGGTAGAACCTTACGTTTATCATTTTGCGGACATTTTTACGGACACGGACAAACTTACGGACAAATTTCAAAT
>JBDTKK010000330.1:0-2943 GCA_039935335.1 Chitinophagaceae bacterium | reverse complement strand
TGCAGCGTACTGTGAATACCGTAAGTATAGCCTTTCTCCTCACGGATATTACTCATCAATCTCGAACCGAAATAGCCACCAAACAGTGTGTTTAGAATGACCATTTTTGGAAAGTCTGGATGATGGTGATTGGGAAATTCGCGGGCAATACGGATAGCGGCTTGCACACCATTAGCATCATTGGTTTCGTGAAATTTTTGACCGATTGGCGCTATGCCAGGCTGAATGATTTTTGAATTTCCATTGGTGCTAAGCTCCACTTTTGCCGCACCGAAAAACTTATTGACCAAGTCAATTTCCGTGTTGCCGACCTTGCCCGCCATGAAAATCTTAGCTTTCCCCAGATCAAAATTTTCCTTGAAAAATTCGGTCAAATCTCCTCGATTCAATGCCTCAATTTTCTCCACTTTACTGTAGCGACCATAGGGATGTTCTTCGCCATAAAGCAAAGCATCAATCCGCTGGTTAGCCACAAAATCGCATTGGCGGAGGCTCACCATAAGCCGTTGAACCGCATTCTGTTTGTAGAGTGCCAATTCTTCTTCTGGAAATTGTGCATCATTGAGAATTTCCTGAACGATAGGCAACAACAGCGGCAGATCTTTGGTAAGGGAAAACAAGGAAATAACCGTGTAGTCGTCGCCCGTGCTGACTTGCAGATTCGCGCCAAAAAACTCTATCGCTTCATGGATTTGATGGGCAGTCTTTTGAGAAGTACCATTCTTTAATAATCCGCCACAGGCCAATGCCACGGCAGCTTTGGGCTCTTGCCATAATCCAGCAGGGAACACCCAATCCACTTCCACCACATCTTGCACACCGCCCGAAAGCCAGTAGAATGGAATGCCATTATCGAGTTTACCCGCGTCGATGGGCGGCAGCGTAAACTCAAAATCTATGGCATCATGGATTTTTGGGGCAATGGTTCTGTTCGGGCTGTTCATAGCGCAAAAATAGCGGGAAATGGAGGCGTGGGTGGGAGCGTGGCTTTAAGGCCGCTCAATAGCGAAATTTCTCGTAGTTCTCAATAACAAGAACCACGGCCAACCCACAACCAAAATGACAAACGAAGCCATGCGGTTTTTGATAGCATCAACTAGGGCATACAATAAACCCCGGGTTGCTACCCGGGGCTACTAATATTTGACCCCTCTGGGGGGCACACAGAAAAGCGACCTCCTTAGCTGCAACAATCTGTGCCGCAGCAGGCTTGTGGCTTCTCGGCATAAACGGAAAGGCTAAAAATCCCTGTGCTGCCTGCTTTGAAATCTGCAAGTTCTTGTTCATTCAAATAGTTCTTGAGAATGTCGTCGGGTATGATGATGGGCTTCTCTTTTTGCAAGATGATATTGCTAAAGCCATTGGATTTAATGAGCTCTAAATACGCGTCTTTTTGAATTGCTCCAGATACACATCCAGCATACATTTCCGCGTCTTTTCGCAGCGCTTCTGGAAGATTACCTATGAGCACCACGTCTGAAATGCTGAAGTGACCACCGGGTTTTAGAACTCTGAAAATTTCCTTGAAAACACCGTCCTTATTGGGCACAAGGTTGAGGACACAATTGCTGACAATTACGTCGGCGAGGTTTGCCGTTACCGGCATTTTCTCGATATCGCCTTGGCGAAATTCTACGTTGTAGAAGTTTAGCTTCTGCGCATTTGCTCGTGCTTTATCGATCATGGCCGGAGTGAAGTCAATACCGATGACTTTGCCGTCTTCGCCCGTTTCTGCACGCGCTACAAAGCAATCATTCCCTGCGCCGCTACCCAAATCAATGACAGTGTCACCCTTTTTGATTTTGGCAAATTGAGTGGGCAATCCGCAGCCCAGACCTAAATCGGCATCGGGATTGTAGCCTTCGAGTTCGGTGTAATCGTCGCTCATGATATTATACACTTCGGTGCTGCAACCGCCTGCGCCACAACAGGAACTTTGGTTGGTTTCTTTGTCTTGCAGTGCGATTTCGCTGTACTTCTGTTTTACGAGTTCTTTGAGTTGTTCTTGAGTGTTCATTGTTTGATTTTTTAAGGTTAGCAACAGTTGTTTTTCTGGTTCAGTTTGAGGGAAATCTTGGAGAAATAGTCTTGCATCTTCTGGATGGCGCGTTCATCAACACAGTAGCAAATGCTATTCCCTTCAATAGTCCCTTTGATAAGTCCCGCGTTCTTCAATTCTTTTAGATGTTGGGAAATAGTAGGCTGCGCTAAAGGCAGTTCATTCACGATATCACCACAAATGCATGCTTCCACCTTGATGAGATATTCCATGATGGCAATTCTCGCGGGATGTCCCAAAGCCTTGCTGAGCGTGGCTATGGCGTTTTGTTTGTCGGTAAAATGTTCGGTTTTAGTAGCACCCATGTTTAGAATTCAATATTGCAATATTACGATAGAAAAGGTAAAAGGTAAAAGGTAAAAGGTAAAAGGTAAAAGGTAAAAGGTAAAAGGTAAAAGGTAAAAGGTAAAAGGTAAAAGGTAAAAGGTAAAAGGATTGGATTCCCAACCTTTGAAAAGCAGGAATACAGAGAACTTTACTGTGCTTTAGTCCTTTTGCCCGCTGGAAGCGACGATACCACCGAAGAAAGCTGACGTTAGTTCAGGATTCTATTACGATTAAATTTGCGGCCAGATAACCATTCAATTTCAACTTTAAAATCACTCACTTATGCCTTCCTTTCTCGCCGGACTTTTTACGAATAAATGCCCGAATTGCCGGGAAGGAGAGGTTTTTGTACAGCGCGGACTTTTCCCACTAAAGCACTTGCTCAAGATGAATGAATATTGTCCGAAATGCGGACAGAAATTGGTGCATGAGCGGAACAATGGCGGCGGCATTAACTATGCGCTGACCATGATTTTGTTCTTTCTGAATTTGCTTTGGTATTGGCCCATTTTCGGATTAAGCTATATGGATGACAGTGTCTATTATTTTCTGGTCGC
>JBDTKK010000329.1:0-4326 GCA_039935335.1 Chitinophagaceae bacterium | reverse complement strand
TAGCAGCCCCACGCGAGCCCCATTTTGTTGGCGACGGCTTTCGCGTACACAATTTCATCCCTAGCGGATTTCGGATGGACATGCAGCGCATGGATCCATTCATAATGCTGGATTACAATTCAACCTTTATTTTTCCGCCAAGCGACAAGCCTAAAGGTGTGGCCGTACATCCTCATAAAGGTTTTGAAACTGTTACTATTGCGTATAAAGGAAAGGTTGCTCATCACGACAGCGCAGGCGGCGGCGGTGTGATTGGCGTTGGCGATGTGCAATGGATGACAGCAGCTAGTGGCGTGCTTCACAAGGAATTTCACGAAGAAGAATGGAGCAAAAAGGGTGGTGAATTTCAAATGGTGCAACTCTGGGTGAATCTTCCTGCAAAGGACAAGAAGAGTAGTCCTAAGTATCAAGCTATAAAAAACGAAGATATCAACCGCGTTGAACTGGAGAATAATGCCGGGACTATCGAAGTAATAGCTGGCGATTATAAAGGTACAAAAGGTAGCGCTTCAACTTTTACGCCCGTCAATCTTTTTAATGCAAGATTGAAGAAAGGTGGTAAGGTCAGCTTTGAATTTCCAGCCAATTACAATACGGCGATTCTCGTTTTGGAAGGTACTATCAAGATTAATGGTACCGAAGAAGCTCCCACCGACCACATGGCTTTGATGGCGAATGACGGCGAAAACTTTGACATTGAAGCGACTGAAGATGCGCTTGTTTTGATTTTGGGTGGAGAGCCTATCAACGAGCCTATTGCAGCACACGGCCCATTCGTAATGAACACAAGAGAAGAAATCGTGGAAGCCTTCAACGAATACAACCAAGGGAAATTCGGGTATTTGGAAGACTAGAATTCATATAAAAACCGTAGTAAAGCAGAACTTTTAAACAAAAACCAATAACAATGAGCTTAAAACTCAAAATAATAATAGGCAGCACCAGACCTTCCAGAAAAGGGCATGTAATCGCAGATTGGTTTCTCGATATTGCGACACTGCACCCGAACTTCGACGTAGAACTTTTGGACCTAAAGGAAATAAACCTTCCTCTGTTTGACGAAGCAGAACATCCTCGTTTCCAACGATATGCACATGAACACACAAAAAACTGGAGCAAAGTCATTGCTGAAGCTGATGCCTTTGTGATGGTGACTCCAGAGTATAATTTTGGCTATCCTGCGACCTTGAAGAATGCGATGGATTTTCTTTCGGTAGAATGGCAAGAAAAGCCTGTCGGGTTTGTGAGTTATGGCGGCGTTTCAGCGGGTACAAGGGCTGTTCAAGATTTGAAACTGCCGATTACGACTTTGGGAATGATGCCCATTCCGCAAGCGGTGAATATTCCGTTTTTTACGCAATTTATCAATGACGAGGGCATTTTTGTTGGCAATGAGCTTTTGGAGAAATCAGCTAATGCGATGTTGTATAAGCTGGAAAATTGGGCGGAAGCCTTGAAGGGAATGAGAGAAAAAATTTTTATGGGATAATTTTTCATTAGTTTGGTATGTGGGCAAGTTCTTTGCTTGCATACCATTTTTTTTGGAATCGCAGAATTACCTAATTTTGGAGTTCAAAATTTGTAAAATGAATTTCCTTCGGAAACATTGGTACGATCTTGGCGGATTTCTTTCCGTGATTGTAATCGGTTATGTCCTGTTTTTTCACAGGCAAATGTCGGATTATCAATTGCTCATGTGGCTTAGTTTGGCCTCACTATTTTTTCATCAATTGGAAGAATATAGAGTAATTGGTACTTTCCCGGGAATGATGAATACGGTGATGTACCATAGCGAAACGCCAGACCATTATCCTTTAAACACAAACACTTCATTCTATGTAAATGTGTTGGTGGGCTGGACTACTTATCTTTTAGCGGCTCTTTTTGCCGAGAAAGCTATTTGGTTGGGACTTGCGACTATCTTAATTTCTCTTGGAAATTTCATCGCGCACACCTTTTTATTCAATATTAAGGGCAAGACCTTTTTCAACGCAGGAATGGGGACAGCTTGGTTGCTTTTTGCGCCATGCGTATATTTTTTCTTCCACATTGTTTATGCAGATAATCTGATTACCACCACTGATTATATTATCGGCATTCCTTTGGGAATAATCCTTAATGTAATTGGTGTTTTGAAAATGATAGATTGGCTTGCTGATAAAAATTCGCCTTATGTTTTTGAACAGCGGAATTTGTTGCGCAAGGATAGGAGATTGGAATAGTTGTTACGATTTTTGTGATTTTTTATTTCATTGTAACCAAGCTAGGCGTACTTTTGTATAAGGTTCTGTACAAAATGCTCTCGACAAATATTTCAGATTTCCGAAAGGATATCAAGTACTATTTTGATAAAGTGTCAAAGGATTTTGATACTTTAATTATTAATCGAGGCAAAGATGAAGCTATTGTGGTGATTTCGCTGAACGAATACAATTCTTTGCAAGCTACAAATTATGAGCTTTCTTCCAAAGCGAATGAAAAGCGGCTGGATGCTGCGATTGAGAAATTGGAGCGCGGAAATTCGTCTGTCAAAGCTTTGATTGACGAATGAAGTTTGTATTCGTTGAGGAATCTTGGGAGGATTATTTCTATTGGCAGAAGGCTGATAGAAAATGCTGGCTCGAATTAATGTCCGTTTGAAAGAAATTTCTCGGACTCCATTCTCCGGCATAGGGAAACCCGAACCTCTTAAACATAAGTACAAAGGGTATTGGTCGAGGAGAATTAATGACGAACATCGTTTGATTTATAGTGTCCGGGACGACGAAATTTTGATTGCAAAATGCAGGTTTCACTATGATTAAGATTTCTTAAAAAAACACCTCATCCACCTACCTTTGCCGCCCAAATAAAATTTCTAAGTCTTGTCCAATCCACTTGAAGATTTTGACCCCAATGCTGTTGGCCTTCAATCCAACAATATTTTTGGTCTTCCTTTTACCGAAGACAATGCCGCAGTTGTGATTTTGCCTGTTCCTTGGGAAGTCACTGTTTCTTATCACCCCGGCACTGCCCGTGCACCAGAACATATTTATGAATCGAGTTTGCAGGTTGATCTCTACGATTCTGACGTAACCGATGGCTGGAAAGAAGGCTTTTTCATGTTGCCCGTGGATCGCAATATTCGCAAGAAAAGCGACTTCCTCCGCCAATGTGCAGAGCTCATCATTTCTTTCCTGATTGAAGGTGGTGAAATGGTTGCCAATAGCCAGCTTTGCGGCAAACTTAAAGAAGTGAATAACGGCGGTAAAATGCTGTTTGAATGGGTAAAAGAAATGACCACCTCCCAATTGAAAGCAGGTAAAAAAGTGGGTCTGCTTGGCGGCGACCACAGCACGCCTTTGGGATATGTTTCTGCGCTCGGCGACTTTCATGAAGCCTTTGGCGTTTTGCAAATTGATGCTCATGCAGATCTCCGCAAAGCCTACGAGGGCTTTGCTTACAGCCACGCCAGCATTATGTACAACATTCTCGCCCAAATACCACAAGTAAAGAAGTTGGTACAAGTAGGCGTGCGTGATTATTGCGATGAAGAAAATAATTTGATAAAAGCTAATCCCGAACGCATCAAAACCTTCTTCGACAAAGACCTGAAAGAAGCCCAATATGAAGGAAAAACCTGGAGGGAACAATGCGATGAAATCATAGACGCTTTACCCCAAAAAGTGTATATCTCTTTCGATATAGATGGCTTGGATCCCAAACTGTGTCCACACACCGGAACGCCCGTCCCTGGCGGCTTTGAGGTAGAGCAGATTATGTTTTTGTTTCGTCAGGTGAAGAAAAGTGGCCGTGAGATTATCGGCTTCGATTTGAATGAAGTTTCAACCGGTTCCAACAGCAATAGCATTGATGCCAATGTGGGTGCACGTATCCTTTACAAGATGTGTAATTATCTGCTTTAAAAGAACCCGTTTTTCGATAGTGTTTCTTCAAAAAATCGAATGCTATAAGACTCCTTTGGTGTGCCGTTTCATTTCTCGCTAAAAATTCCATTTCTTTACCCCCAACGCATCCGTCGGATGCGTTCCATTTTTACCAATAGTCCAATCATGATCATAGGCGTCCTCAAAGAAGCTTTTCCAGAAACCAGAGTATCCTTAACGCCGGAAGTAACGCAAGCACTTACCAAAATGGGGGTAAACGTGTGGATAGCCCGAGGGGCGGGAGATACAGCCTTTTATCCTGATGCACAATACGAGGCCGTTGGTGGGAAAATAGTAGAAGCTTCAGCTCTTGCAGACGCCGATATCTTGCTCAGCATCCATGCTGAAAACGTTCCCGCACAGCTCAAACAAAATGCTGTGATTATGGGGGTATTCCAAC
>JBDTKK010000328.1:0-8625 GCA_039935335.1 Chitinophagaceae bacterium | reverse complement strand
ACAAGCCTAAAAACGAAATTAGCAAGGCACCAAACTGAATAGCAGCTTGATAAGGCATAGAGAATCCGTCGGCTGGATAGCCTAAAGGCTTAGCAAGGGCATGAGCAATAAGAAAGAAAGGCAATTCAGCAACCGCCATTCCAGAAGAATATTTGATAACTGGGTGGCCATTGTCGGAGGTTAAAACAAAGTCCTGAATATTGGCCGGCCCAGGTTGGTATTTTTCTATTACTTTATTCGTTTTATCCAGTGTTGGTAAATCGTGGTAGATGAAAATAGAAGGAAGATAAAGGTAATATCCTGCGGCATCCCAAGCTAGGGTTGCGTTGTCGGCAGCTTTCTTATACCTTGGGTAAAAAACGACGGTACACAATATCATGAGTATTCCACAAATGAGTATGGAAACAATAGAGAAGAAGTTGCGGTGTTGGTTTTCGCCAGTCAAGGTATCTTGGCTTGAAAGGGATGTTGGAAAATATTAAGGCGAAAGTAAGGTGGAATTTCTTAGGGAATAAAGTTTTTCGAATTGCTTATAAATCTAGTTTTAAAGAGTATCGTAAAGCTGGGATTTTGGTAGCGGTTTCCCAAACTGATAGCTTTCTCCAGTTCCGTAGGAGCGACATTTGGGTAGCATCCGTCCAAACCTGCGAGATTTTCTCCAGCTCCGTAGGAGCGATATCATGGTAGCACCCTAAAAACAAGGTTTAATGCCAAGAGTTTAGGAGATTCAATCTGCCAAAATATCGCCCTTCCAGGGCTCAACCCACCTTCCCTTAATCTTCAGATTCATCTCTAGGATTTCCATATTCATTTCTCAATCTTCCCAACTTCAAATCGATTCCAACAACATCCAAATTTTCAAACCTTCAAATCGATTGTGCAATTCCTGTTCCCCTGCGTCTTCTATCGTAAGTTTGCAAACCCAAATAACCAATATTATGTCCCGACCCAATAGCTCCCGCACTAAAGCTTTCTTCCGGGCTTTCCGCCATATCGTTATGGGGCTTATCCTCATATTCTTTGGCATTATTGTTGCCTATTATCAGCACTTTGGAACTATCGAACTAAGCAACATAACCTCCTATGCCCTCGCTGGCATCATGGTATTGTATGGTCTCTTCCGCATTTGGCGGGGCACCAAAGAATTTCGTGGAGATGAAACAGATGATTTCATTACCTAAACTCGCAAAGTCAAAATCTTATAACACAGCTTATTTTAACCTTTTTCTTTTGCCCGTATTGTCTAAAATTGCCGCCATGCAACTCCGTCATTTCTTCCTTTGCTTTGCCTTTGCGGGGCTTTTTTTGGCATCTTGCAGAAATGACCCAAATGCCCCAACGGACACTTTAAATACCGGCCATATCACCATCTCGGTAGATGAAACTTATAAGCCAGTTATTGAACAGGAAAAGATGGTGTTTGATAGTAGCAATCCCGATGCGCATGTCACCATACAATACAAAAGCGAAGCGGAATGTTTTAAAGACTATTTCGCCGGAAAAGTGCGCCTCATTTTGGTGACGCGCGAGCTAAGCGAAGAGGAAAGAAAATTTTGCTTGAGCAAGAAAATCTATCCCGAATCCCTAGAACTTGCCCGCGATGCTGTAGCTGTGATTGTAAACAAAAAGAGCGTGGACAGTATGTTCAGCTTGGCGGAGTTGAGCGGCATCCTTACAGGCCAATATAAAAAGCCTTTCAACGTAGTATTTGACAATAGTGGCAGCAGCACCTTACGTTTCATTCAAGATTCTATTTTACACGGTGCGGTGCTGGGTAAAAATGTATTTGCTGCACACGGCAACGATAAAGTGGTACGCTATGTGCAAAAGAATCCAAACGCCATTGGCATTGTGGGACTAAGCTATGTGAGCAGTGATGATGATCCTAATAATACCGGTGCGTTCATCAATACCGTGAAGGTGGCGCATATTTTTAACGATGCTACTGGGGAATACCTCCAGCCTTACCAGGCCTACATTGCGCTGAAATCCTACCCGCTTTCCCGCAATCTCTATTACATAAAAAATGAGACTTATTACGGTCTCGCCACAGGCTTTGCCAATTTCTTAGCGAAAGACCGAGGTCAATTAATTTTTGCGCACGCGCATCTTTTTCCACTACAGAAATCAGTCATTCTTCGGGATGCCGCCATCACCAACAATCCTATCGGAAAATAACTCCAAGAAAAATATCGCTTAGACACCGACATTATTAAACCAGCATAAACAATTAATGCAAGCAATCAACAAGAAGGCCATACTGATGATGGCCATCGCCACTACTTTGGGTTTCGGAAGTGCTGCCCAATCTCTCGATGAAGGCATCAAGATGGTGAAATATGAGCGTTTCAACAGCGCCGAAAAAATACTACAACCCTTGGCCGCCAGCAATCCGGTAGCCAACTATTATCTGGGTATTGCCGAACTCGGCGAAGGCAATAAAACACAAGCTCAAACTACTTTTCAGAAGTTTCCGGATGATGCTGCAAACAAAGCTGGCATGGCTCGAATGGCTTATGAAAGCGGGAATGCTACAGAAGGTGATAAACTGACAAAGGAAATAACCGACAAAGCCAAAAAGAAAGATTGGGAAGCCTATGCCTTTGCTGCAGATGCCGTGAACTATGGCGGGGGCAATCCTCAAGATGCCGTGAAATATTATGACGAAGCCATCAAGCGCGGTGGCGATAATGTCGCTATTCATATCGGCCTCGGCGATGCCTACCAAAGAATACAAGGTGGTGGTGGCAAGGCTATGGACAACTATGAAGCTGCAGTAGCCAAAGACCCGAAAAACTCCCTCGGCTTTTCTCGCATAGGTAAGTTGTGGTACGATGCCCACAACTATACAGACGCGTTGACTAACTATCAAAAAGCTAAGGATGCAGACCCAACGAATCCGCTACCCTACAGCGATTTGGCCAATGTCTATTTCTATGTAAGTAAATATGAACTCGCCAAGCAAAACATCGAGCAATACCTGAAGCTTTCCGACCAAAGCTGCGATGATAAGATTCGCTACGCCAATATTCTTTTCCTAGCAAAATACTATCCAGACGCCATCAATAAGATGAATGAAGTATTGGACAAATGCGGCCAGAAGCCTTACATGTACCGTGTGCTGGGCTACAGCCAATACGAAACTAAAGATTATCCTGAGGCCTTGAAAAATATGCAAACCTTCTTTGTGAAGCAAACTGACCCTAAGAAGATTTTGCCATCAGATTACATGTACCTCGGTCGCATTTACGGTGCGGAAAAAATGCCGGATAGCTCCGATTATTATTACCTAAAGGCCATCTCTGTAGATACCGCAATTGATAAGAGCGCTACCTACAACGAGATTGCCGAGAACTACAAGGCAATGAACACGCAGGAGGGCTATACCGCCAGTGCGAAGTACTACAAAATGGCACTGGACGCAAAGGGCGCTAAAGCTTCTGCTTTGGACTATTTCAACTATGGTTTGATGGCCTATTATAGCAAGCAATACGACGCTGCTGCAAAGACCTTTGAAGACATGGAAACCAAATTCCCTGACCAACCTTCAGCGACCTATTGGAGAGCGCGTGTGGCTGCCGCGGTGGACAATGAAGGCAAGACAGGTGCTGCCGTTCCGTTGTTTGAAAAATGGCTTGCTATCCCCAACTATGAGCATAAGAGCAGCGACTTGAACCTAGCTTATCAGTACCTCGCCATTGTAGCCTACAACAAAAACGACAAGAAAACTACTATGGATTACGTGGCCAAAATCCGCAGCATAGAGCCTGATAATGCTTTGGCAAAGCAATTGGACGAATTGATGAACAAGCCTGCTAAAACAAAAAAATAGCTAACAAACTTCTCTAAACAGTGTGAAACAAACAAGCAGCAACCCTTTACTTGAAAAAGAAAAATGGGGTTGCTGCTTTCTTTTTTGAGTAATAAAACTGAATGCAACTTGAAACAACGAATGGGATGCACGTGATGCCCGCGTGAGGGATAGAAGCGGAAATCCTTTTTGCCATTCGATTTGCTTCAATATGGAGGCAAGCGTTGAGGGCAAAAAGATTGGAGTGAATAGCCCGACCGCCAGCCTGCCAAAAAGGTAAACACTGGTGTTTGGACATACGACTGGAAGCAGGCTGGTGGGCACGCCCAAAATGAAATTTGAACTGGAATACAAACCACAATTTTTAAAGAAAAATCGACAATCAATAATTCATGAAACAAACAATTCTCCTTTTCATTTTGACTGCAAGCACTTCTGTGGCTTTTGCGCAAGACCGAAAAGATGGTGCTACCTACGACAAAGCACCGAAGAACACTTTCTACGAAAAAATAAAAAAGGATAATTCCGATTTTTTCAAGAAAAAGGAAGAACCACAGTATCGTCTGACGCTGGACTACAGCAAAATGGACGTGCCAAAATCCTTGAGCGAATTTACCATCGTATCGTCTGAAAAGCCCGTCAGTCAAGGGAACACCGGAACGTGCTGGGCTTATTCCACCACTTCTTTTTATGAAAGTGAAGCCATTCGCAAAGGCCATCCCGGTGTAACGATTAGCGAGATGTACACCGTCTATTGGGAGTATGTGGACAAGGCCAAAGAATACGTGCGCACGCGCGGAAATTCTGCTTTTGGCGAGGGCTCTGAAACCAATGCCGTACAACGCGTGATGAAAGAGCATGGTGCCGTGCCTCTCGCAGCTTATACTGGACTCAAAGACGGTCAGCCTTTCCAAGACCACACTAAAATGTTTAAGGAAATGGAGAGCTATTTAAAAAGCGTGAAAGCACGCAATGCCTGGAATACTGATGAGGTGGTGGCTACCATCCGCGACATTATGGATCACTACATCGGCACACCGCCAAGCACCTTTACTTATAGAGGCCGTAGCATGAGTCCGCATCAATATCTAAGCGATGTGGCAGACATCAATCCCAGCGATTATGTCACCTTCATGAGCTTGCGCAGCGAGCCTTATTGGACTAATGCAGAGTATAAAGTAGAGGACAACTGGGGGCATTCAAAAGACTATTATAATGTGCCTTTAAACGACTTTACGAGGCTTATCAAAAACGCGCTGAGCAAGGGTTACAGCATTTCTATAGGCGGCGACGTGAGCGAGAGCGGTATTGATATCAAGCGCGGCATCATGATGATTCCATCCTACGATATTCCATCCAGCTATATCGATGAAAATGCTCGCCTTTTGCGCTTCTTGAATGGGGCTACTACAGACGACCACGCGATGCATATCGTAGGCTGGGCGCAGCGCGACAACGGCGTTTGGTATCTTGTGAAAGACAGCGGCTCGGGCGGCCATGTAAATGATACGCACAATGGGTATTGGTACATGCACGAAGATTATGTGAAGCTGAAAATGATGACGGCTACTGTGAACAAAGCTGCGGTGAAAGATGTGCTTCAAAAGTTAGCTACAAAGTAAAAAGGCGAAGCTTTTTTCCACGATAAGCGGCGGGTGGCATGGAATGTATAAGCAGACAGACTAAAAGAAATCCGGTACTCTTATTTTAAGTGTAGTTCAATACTTGCTCTTATATAGAGCGGATGCCTTAGCTTTAACCTCTAACAAAAACATTTCTCACACTCCTAAATCAATTTAAGAACAATGGACACTTCAAAAATGCTCAAGGCGTATTGCATGAAAACAAAGGAAAAGAACGTTCCGATGCATGATGCTGTAATCTCCAAAACTTCCCGCGGTGGCTATATGGCTCAGGGCACCGATGGCAAAGGAAACAAGATGACCACTATGCTTAGCGAAGCAAATGCTCAAGCTGCTGTGAAGAACGGCGTTGCTAAGAAGAATGGTTGGTAGGAAATAATGTTGAAGCCCTTTGTGGGCTTTACTTTCAAAGGAAATCCAGTTGCGTAAGCGGCTGGATTTTTTTGTGGGCGTGCCCACCAGCCGGCCGCCAATCCTCGTTTTAAATACTAGCCTTTACATTATCGGCAGGCAGGTGGTCGGGCTATCCACTTCAATCTTTTTTGTTCGCCAGTGAGCCTCTTTGTCCATCCAAAATCTATCGAGTAGGCGAACAAAAAAGGATTTCCGTTTCTATCCCTCACGCGGTCGGCTTAATGCTGAGCGTTCTCGAATTGACAGGTTAGCCACACTCACGATTGATTGCTTTTAGCACTTGGATTTTCAAAATTAGCTTGGGGAAGCCCAAGCTTCGTAAAGGAAAGTTCGGCTCGAAAGGAAGTGAAAGAGCGTGGCAGCTTCGGGGCTTGAGATTGCGGGTCGTGCGCCTAATGAACGGTTACTTTAGACAATGAGCGCTGCTTATGGCGCGTGCCCGCAATGACACCCTAGTTAGGAGTTCGCTTTTGCAATGGAAAGATTGGAGAGTAAATACTGTCAATAGAAACAAAGCAGAACCCTGCTCAATGGAATCAATCGAGGGCTACTACGCGGATAGTGAGGCTAGTGTAGGCTGTCATTGCGGGCAAGCGCTAACCAAGGCCTCCCTAATTAGCGTAAACGCCTGCGAGCGCGCGACCCGCAATCTCATTGGGCTAGAGGTAACGATTCCCAGAGAGCACTCCTTCGGGGCTTGAGATTGCGGGTCGTGCGCCTAATGAACACTTTCGCAGAAGACAGAGACTTCAAATGGCGCGTGCCCGCAATGACACTCTAGAATTGAGCTCGCCTTTGCGATGGAAAGCTTGGAGGGATTTCGCAGAGGATGGCCGCTTCGGGGCATGAGATTGTCTCGGTGAAAACCAGGTGTGTTCCTTTGAAAAATATTGCCAGTATTTGAGGTCCCAACATTTTTGCATTTTGCATTTTGCATTTTGCATTTCTTCCCGCGTTTCTTTGCAGCTCGCATGGACATACACGCACTCTTTGAAAAAATGAATGGTCTGCATGTCGCCATCATCGGCGATGTGATGCTGGATAATTATTGGTGGGGTGATACGGAAAGGATTTCCCCGGAAGCCCCTGTGCCGATCGTGGCCTTGCGCAAACGCGAATCGCGACTGGGAGGTGCAGCCAATGTCGCATTGAACTGTCGCGCATTGGGCGCTAAAGTGAGCCTCTGTACTGTAATTGGCGACGATGCCGCAGGTGATAAATTGATGAGCCTTGCCGAGGAAGCAGGCATTAATATGCAGCCCAGCTTGCGCAGCAAACACAGAGCGACCACCACCAAAACCCGCGTGATGGCGCGGCAGCAACAAATGCTTCGTCTGGACGAGGAACATGCCGAGGATTTAAACACAGAAGAAGAGCATCCTTTCATCGATTTGGTCTTGCGCTTTCTGCAACGAGAAAAGCCACAAGCACTCATTTTTGAGGATTACAACAAGGGCGTTTTAAAAGAGAATGTCATCAAGCGCGTAGTAGCACATTGTAAAGAAATTGGCATCCTTACCACCGTCGACCCGAAGCTGAAAAACTTCCTTTCCTTCCGGGATGTTGATATTTTCAAACCAAATCTTAAGGAAGTGCGCGAAGGTCTGCATCTAGCTCCTGGAGAGGATTTGAAGACGATGGCTTCATTAGATGCAGTACACGAAAAGCTGCATGAATCGCTGCACAATCGCATCACGTTCATCACACTTTCGGATCGCGGCGTGTATGTGCATGAAGAAGGAAAAGAATCCGTCGTCATCCCAAGTCATCGCCGCAACATTGCCGATGTGAGTGGCGCAGGCGATACGGTTATCGCTACGGCAACCATGGTTTACGCACTCACCCAAAGCCCTCGCCTAATGGCTGAAATCAGCAACATCGCCGGGGGCATCGTCTGCGAATCTGTAGGTGTCGTGCCAATAGATAAAACGATGTTGGAGGGAGAATGCAAGAGATTGTTACCGGAGCTTCCCGCATAATTCCGTTCACGGCTACTTTCCACGCACTTGTACGCTTTTCCTCGGCTACCTTTAGCACACATGACTGAAGCCGAACAAGAAAAGCTCAAGGCCCTGAAGGCCGAAATCAAGATTCTGGAGGAAAAACTCCAACAAGCGCAGTTGAAAGAAGTTGCCCTCGACACCTTGATTAATGTCGCCGAGCGTCAATTCAACGTAGAAATCAGGAAAGAAATTGAACCCGAGCAGTAGTTTGCCGAGGGCGCAGTGTAGCTGATTTTGCTCAAAGAAATGCTGCCGGATGCGGCATTGCATCAACAAGAAATGGCAGGGATGCACTACATCACCACTTCTGCCAAGTACTATACCGTTTCCTCCTAATGCATTGCCACTTCCGCGTGGTACATCACCATTTCCGGGTGGTATTGTACCATTTCCCGGTGGACTTTTACCATTTCGGATGGCATTGTATCATTTCTGGGTGGTATTGTACCGTTTTCGGGTGGTATTGTATCATTTTCGGGTGGTATTGTACCATTTCTGGGTGATACTATACCATTTTCGGCTAATGCATCAACGCTTCCGCGTGCTACATCACCAATCCTGCAAGCACCACAGCCATCTGCCGATCCCAAGTCGCCCAGCTAGAACGAAGTTCTAAGCCCTTTTTCATCAAACTCTGGGCGCTCTCTTCCCGCTTTCTCCGTGCAACTCTGTGCCTCAGTGTTTCCGTGGTAGATTTCCCCGAATCTATTTCACCTTCACCCTAACCCCTTCGCTATGCGCCGAAAACTCCGGT
>JBDTKK010000327.1:0-18473 GCA_039935335.1 Chitinophagaceae bacterium | reverse complement strand
ATGATTTTCGAATTAGAACTGTTTCGGACAATTTGCGCTATTAGTGCATTGTTGTCTTGGATGTTCTGCCGATAAGTTGCAGAGCTTTGAGAAAGTTTCCAATTCAGGTCGTCCGTACCGCAACGCTGTGCATTGCCGTAATAACTAAAACCGGAAAGGAAAATAAGCAGAAAAGATAATTTTCGCATCATAATGCTGGGTGCTGATTGTTTCGTTCTTCTAAACGTATAAGGTCGTAAAAATAAAGCATCGATGTCGATAAACGTGCCTCGGGTAAAAAAATTACTTAAAAGTGAAGAAAAACTTGTTGGAATTGGTCGGATTGCCTAAAGCTTAAAACGTTATCTTTGCCCGCTTAAAAAAAATCGCGTTCCTAATTTAAAACACCTATGCAGTTAAAAGGGTTGGTAAAGTTTTTTACCATAGCACTCATCCTGATTTCACTCTATCAGCTTTCATTTACTTTCTTAGTTCGTAATGTTGAAAAGGCCTATCGCGCCAAAGCCCTAAAAGAGGTCAAGGCTACTAATCCAAACGCGACAGCGGATCAAATAAAAGTACTCGCCGAGAATCGGTATGATGCACTTAGCGATTCCCTTCAAGGCGAAAAAGTAATTAGCCTTCTCTTCAAAAAATACACTTTCCAAGAAGCAAAGGCTCAAGAATTAAATCTTGGTCTGGATCTTCAAGGAGGTATGAATGTGACGCTGGATGTAAGTCTGGACGAACTCGTTCGCTCCCTTTCCAACAATCCAACCGACCCTGCTCTAAATGCAGCCATTGCGCAAGCAGATAAAGAAAAAGCAAACAGTCAGGAAGATTTCGTGACGCTTTTTGGGAAGGCTTATAAAGGTTCAAATATCGCTTCACTTTTCACTAAACCTGGGGAAAAGGAAATCACTTTGGAGAGTACTAAAGAGCAAGTACTAGCCAGAATTAAGAAGGAAGCAGAAGAGGCAATTACCAGTACCTACAACGTAATCCAAAAGCGGATCGACAAGTTCGGCGTGAGCCAGCCCAATGTGAACCTCGATAAGAATCGCGGTGTTATTTCTGTAGAGCTAGCAGGTGTGCGCAATCCAGAGCGTGTGCGCGAATTTTTGCAGAGCACCGCCAAGCTTCAGTTCTTCGAAATGTATGCCGAAGACCCAGCGATTATAGAAGCGCTCAACAAAGCAGACGAGGCACTTGGACTACAACTTTCGGGAGGTAAAACAGCCAACCATTCTGATACAGCTAAGACCGCTTCTACAATCGGCGCTGCAACTGATACTAATAAAGTGGCCGCTGCCAACGCTGCTGATTCAGGCAAATCGCTAAGTGATTTAATGGCTGCTTCAGGCACTTCGAAAGGCGACACGGGAGCACTTGCGGCAGCAATGAAGCACCCGATTTCTTCTTTGTTTGTGAGCCCTACTAAAGAGACATATAGCCGCGCTGCTATTGGCTATTTGCCCAAAAAGAATATCGCCAAATTCTTCGAGTACGTCAATTCTGATGTCGTTAAAAATGCACTTCCTATCGATGCAAAATTTGCTCTGGGTGCCGACAATCCAGACACTAAATACGATGCTAAGCAACCGCTTCCTGTTTATGTTTTGAAAACCCTTCCCGGCACAGGTGAAGCAAAGCTTGAAGGAGACCATATTGTTGATGCGCGGATGGACTTTGACCAAACCTCTGGTGAGCCGGAAGTGCTCATGGATATGGATCCAACAGGCGCTAATATCTGGGCAAAAATGACCCGTGAAAATGCTGGTAAATATTTGGCTGTTGTGCTCGACGACCGCGTTTACAGTGCACCTTACAACCGCGAAGAAATAAGCGGTGGCCGTACTTCTATCTCCGGTCACTTCACCTCTCAAACAGCTACTGACCTTAGTAATATCCTGAAAATTGGTAAACTTCCTGCACCAGCACATATTGTGCAAGAACAAGTAGTTGGTCCCACCCTTGGTGCAGAAAATATTGCGGCAGGTATTTCCTCTTTGGCTATCGCGTTCATCGTGATTTTCGTACTGATGTTGGTGTACTACAACACTGGTGGTATCGTGGCCAACATCGCCCTTATCCTCAACGTGCTGTTTACAATCGGCATTTTATCTGCGCTACACGCCACGCTTACCATGCCCGGTATAGCAGGCTTGGTGCTGACGATAGGTATGGCGGTGGATACGAACGTTATCATTTTTGAAAGGATTAAAGAAGAGCTGGCTCTTGGTAAGAGTTATCACGTTGCTGTGAATGACGGTTATAAGCGCTCCTATGCGCCAGTATTGGATGGTCACATCACGCAGTTGCTTACCGCCATTATTCTCTTCGTTTTTGGTCTCGGCCCCGTCCGCGGCTTTGCTACTACACAGATTATTGGTCTCTTACTTTCGCTATTCTGCGGTATCCTCGTAAGCCGTCTCATTACCGATATGTGGACTAAGCGTGAGCGCCACTTCAAATATTTTACGCGCATTTCCAAATCAATTTTCCGTAAGGCACACTTCAAGTTTATTGAAGCTCGGAAGATTACCTACGTCATCTCCGGTTGCGTACTATTATTGGGCATTGGCTCCTTTCTCAATGGCTTTGATTATGGTGTGGATTTTGCCGGTGGTCGCTCCTACGATATCCGTTTTGCGAAAGAGCATACTACAAACGAAATCCGCGATATACTGAAACCTTTCTTCGCCGGTGAGTCGCCAATTGTAAAGACTATCGGTACCGACAATACCTACAATATCACCACTTCCTACCTCATTAAAGACCCAAATAAAGACGCTACTGATCAGGTTCGTGCGAAACTTTATGAAGGTTTAAAGGCTGGAGGTTTGATTCCTGCGACTACAACTGCGGAAGATTTCAAGACCCAATATTTAGGTGGTTCTGGCATGGAGAAAACGGTATTGCCTATCATCTCCGAAGATTTGAAACGCGGTGCAGTAAAAGCGACAGTTATTTCACTGCTCGCCATCTTTCTTTACATCCTAATACGATTCCGAAAATGGCAATATTCTTTGGGAACGATATTGTCACTCATACATGACGTGTGTATTACCCTCGCAGTATTCTCGTTCTTTAAGGGGCATGTACCTTTTGCTTTGGAAATTGATCAGCACTTCATTGCTGCAATACTCACGGTCATAGGCTTCTCGATGAATGATACCATCATTGTGTTTGACCGGGTGCGCGAGTACTTCCGAAAGAGCCCTGGAGAGGGCAAGAAGTCTATCATCAACCGCGCGATTAACGACACCTTGAGCCGGACAATTATGACTTCATTATCCGTGTTCCTCACCGTTCTTATTCTCTTCATTTTTGGAGGGGAAGTGCTTCGTGGCTTCGCTTTCGCCATGTTGATTGGTGTGGTAGCCGGTACTTATTCCTCTATCTTCGTGGCAGCACCAATCCTCGTGGATCTGGACAAAAAAGATGCCTTGAAAAATGAGGTAAACAAAGAAGCTCGAATCGAAGAATTGAAGAAGCTTGCCTAAGCAACGATTTTCTTTTTGATTATTATAGAATGCCCGTTTTGGCTCAGCCGAGACGGGCATTCTTTTGAACTTTTATTCAAGAAGAAATTTCGGTATCAGGTCTGGCACGAAACTACTCGCCAGAGCTTAGCTGGATAGTTGAACAAGCCTATTTACTTTCGATGCCTGATTCGCTTTTTTTAAAGCAACAATTCAATGATTAAAAATTTCCTGACCCAGCTCGGCAAGTATTCTTTAATGCTCAAAGACAGCATTAGTAAGCCTGAAAATTTTCGGGTTTATTGGATTGAATTTGTAAAGCAATGCAACGATATTGGCGTTCGCTCTTTGCCCATCGTCAGCATCGTTTCTTTGTTTTTAGGGATGGTACTCACCGTGCAAACTTCCTACCAGTTAGTTTCTCCCATTATACCGCGCCCAGTCATCGCAAGCATCATCCGAGATTCTATGATTCTCGAACTTTCACCCACCGTCATTTGTATTATTCTCGCCGGCGTGGTGGGTTCTAAGATTGCTTCCGAGTTAGGTAACATGCGCGTGAGTGAGCAGATAGATGCACTAGAAATAATGGGCATCAACACCAAGGCTTATCTCATCCTACCTAAAATAATCGCTGCATTAATAATGGTACCCTGTCTCATTATTCTTTCAATCGCTATAGGAATTTGGGGAGGTTATATCGCAGCAATGTTCTCCAGTATTCTCAATAAAGAACAATTCAATCAAGGGTTACTTGATGGATTCTTGCCCTACAATTTATTTTTTGCGATGGCCAAGGCCTTCACTTTTGCCTTCATCATTTCTACCATTCCTGCCTATTATGGATATTATGTAAAAGGTGGATCTTTGGAGATTGGGCGTGCTTCCACCACTGCAGTGGTAGTAAGCTGCGTGCTGATTCTTTTCGCAGATTATGCACTTTCAATTGTACTGCTTTAGCGGTCTGGTTATAGCTTTAACGCGACTAAAGATTTCCCGACACTAATTTGCGCCACCATTATTTCCCCTCTTGCGAAAAGTCCGCAAATACTTCTACAACAGCTCCACAAACCGCTACGAAAAGTTTGTTGTGCCTCTACGCACAAGGCTACTCCAAGCTTTAGGATTTCTCTCGGCATCCACCGTCACAGCCTTAATTATTGTGGCTATCGCCTATCGATTTTTGCCTTCGCCGGGTGAGAAGCGCTCCCGGCAAGAACTTAGCCGAATGAAGGAGCAATACACCGCTTTACAACGCTCTGTTTCTGAAATTGACGATGACATGCAGGACTTAGAACAGCGCGATGATAATATCTATCGAAGCATCTTTGAAGCAACACCTTTGCCCGACAGCGTGCGGCGTGGAAAGAAATCGCCAATATCAGCAAAGAAGTATCAATACCAAGCTACAGATGCCCTTGTGGGTAATTTACAGAATGAAGTGACAACGCTTGGCCATAGAATAAAAAAGGAGCGTGAGAGCTATGATACTTTGGAACATCTTATCGCTACCAAAGAACTAATGTTGGCTTGCATTCCGGCGATACAACCTGTAAGTAATAAAGACCTTTCACACATCGCATCTGGTTTTGGTTTTAGAATCGACCCGATTTACAAAACCGCGAAGATGCACACTGGGCTTGACTTTGCTTCGGCTTTAGGCACTCCCATTTATGCTACCGCCAATGGTACTGTAGAATCTTGCAGCTTCGACGAAAAAGGCTATGGCAACAATGTCATCCTTAATCATGGCTATGGCTATGAAACTCTTTATGGGCACATGGTTCGGATAAAATGCCATCCTGGCGAGCATGTAAAAAGAGGCGAAGTGATAGGCTGGGTGGGCAGCACAGGGAAAAGTACCGGCCCACATTGCCATTATGAAGTGATTCGCAACGGGGTGAAGATTGATCCTATTCATTTCTTCTTTAACGACCTCGCGGCGGGAGATTATGAGCGCTTGGTGAAAATTGCTGCGGCGAGTAATCAGTCGTTCGATTAGTAAAAAAGACAGGAGTATAATTGTCACAGTAATGTAAATATTTTGAAAATTTTTCACATTTCCTTTAAATATTGGAAAGGGTTTCTACCTTGTAGGCATGTTGAATCTTTAATCAAGAAAACAATTATGAAACCTGCCCCCCTTTTTCGCTATAAGAAAGCCGCGATATTTTCCCTGCTCGCACTTGCGCTGATTTGTATCATTTCTTTTGCCCCGCCAGACGATAGTGAAGTGGGTAATCCAGCTTGGGAATCACAACCACCAATTGTTCGGCGTATCACAATTCAAAAATTAAATGCACCGCTTGAGGATGGCAGCAATTTTTTGATGCATATTCAATATGACAGCAATTTCATAATGCTGCCCATCGTTCCTGTGTTTGCTGGTGGTGTTACGCCCATCAACTTTTATGATGATGGTACACATGGGGATTCTAATGCAAACGACCATAATTATGCAGGATATGTGATTGACAGTCTGTCGAATTTTCTGAATGAAATTCAAGCCAAGGAGGCGACAATCGCTGCGAATGGTGGATATCCCGTTTTTGAAGGTCACACAGGGCATTGGGTCTCCAGCGCCGATTATGTCGCGTTTGACGTACCCGGCTTTTTGGTGGGCAATCCTACGCCGATTAACCCAGCGATGATTACGGCAAGCAATTGTGGGTCGTCGCTATTAAAACAAAATTCCTTATTTATTACCGATTTAGCAGTGGTTGAAGACGCTGCGCGAACTTATCAGCCTTACCATACTACTGGTAGTTCGAGTGCCCATCCAAGTGCAACCGGTAACCCGCAAGGAGCCTGGACTTTTGGGACTTTAATACAAAATATTGTCAATCAAATTTCTACTGGCGAGACTGCCCGGAATTTTCTAAAACAATGGGTAAAACAATGGACAGTTACCCAAACAATAAATGGACAAACGGTACCTTCAAGAAGCAACACTAGTGTGCAAACGGTGCAGGCAATTGCAGAGGCGCAAGGTCATTTTGGGGCTGGTTTTTCGGTGCAGGAAGGCAAATTCGATGTATTTGAATATTTAATTATTCCATGGATAAAAAACGCCTATGGCGATGCTTCAAAAGTGGTATTAGTAAATCCTGCATTTAGCACGGATCCAAATTATTGGGAAACATTGTGGGATAATGCGCCGTCTACAGTTATCAGCTCCATTCGTACTGATGACAACATTGTCATTAATGCACCTTTTCGCTTAATGGCTATCGTAAATCGTTTGGATTTGATGGGGAATAGTTCCTACTATGCAGGTATGAACCAAACAGGTGAAACCCGGTTTGTTTTTACACTCATTTCACCCTACGATGTTGATTACTTTAACGGTAATATGCATATTGTTCAAACGGCCGGCATGCCTCCAGTTCATACGGACATAGGAAAACAAAGTCCAGCAGCACCGGATGACCAGAGTAATAATCTAGATTGGGTGGGGATGAACGTGATTTTTGAATATGGAAACGTAGAAAAGGATTTTTGTGGCGTAAAAGCTAATGCTCAAGCCTGGGCGAATTTGAGCGACCCGAGCCTAACTTTAGGCACTCCCACTTATAACGCTGATTTACAGACTATTACTGATAAAGTAACCACATTAAATAGCAACCCGTTAAAAGCGCATGGTTCCGCAATAAATAGGATTAGGACTAACGAGCGAATCTTTGCACCTACGAATGGTACCGAATTATCTTGGCAGAATTCGGAATGGCAAATGCGACAGTTTGAACTGGATCCTGTAGGACTAAGTCCTGATTTAACCCCTGTGCCGATGTTCAACACCCCAAAGTCTATCTATAACCACGCCTTTGAAAACCTTACATTCCCCCCATTATCACCAAATAATATTTCGAACACACCTATGGGGGGAAGAAATGACCAATTCTTGACTTGGGTTTTCAACACAACTAATCAGACTTTAATTAAATTAGGAAGGCAGGCTTTACCAAATACCATTGGTTCGGATGTTAATTTTCTTGCAGCAGTTGCAGATATGGATATGAAGGAGACTCACTTCTGGGATCTGGACTGGAATGCCACTGCCACTTTAAATTTTAATCCAAGTAATTATTTGGTAGCAGGCTATGTAACTGGAGCTGCTGGAGCGGGCACTAATCTTCAAAACGAAAAAAAATTAAGGCAGCAGCTTTCCCTTCAGACATGCCAGGGATGCCACGGTGGCGAATCAAAGGCCAATTTTACCCAAATGTACCCGATGGGTTATACGCAACCAGCGAGGTATTGGCTGTCTACGCCAGATATGATACAGGGAAACGTGGATGCTCGTTTTGTAACCAATAACGGAAACACGCATGACTACCTTAGAAATGCAACAGACCCTAATTTGGTTTTGCCTGGGCGTAACGCGGCCGCTCACTATTATCCTATTGTTTCTGGATTTATAACTGGTAGAAATTTTAGCGGAAAAGTAACTGGTTTGCCTGCAGCTTCTTGGCAGGATGATTTAATCCAGCCTTTGAGTGAAGACTTTACAGATCCTTCAATGGATGCTTTTTATCAAGTCAATGCCCCCAACGATTTTTATGCAAACTACACAAATGTATCTGGCTATATTGGTTCCAGAATTCCTTTGGATCAAACCTTCGGTTACAACGACCTTTTGTTGCGGCAAAACAACCTATGCATGGTATTATCTATGCGCTGTGTACCGCTAGGGTTGGTAAACATGATGGCGCATGTCTTAAAGCCTACTTATTTTGAATAGTGTACCTTATGAGAAAAATTTCCTTTGTTGCTATGATGTTATTTTCACTGTCTGCAATAGCACAGTCCTACCATTGGGAAAGTTGCAGAACATTAACGAACAATAATATTTCTTATGACGCTTCTATTAGGGTAGATAACAAGGGAGATGAAATAGTATTGGGTTCATTTAGTGGTTCAATGAATATTGACACGATTTTATTGGTGTCACAAACGCCAGTTAGCCTTTTTTTAGCGAAGTATAACAACTCGGGCCATGTGCTTTGGGCAAAGGTTATTGGTGGAGGTATATATCCTGGAGGTTATAAGGTTATAGTTAATCCTAAAGGCGACATTTTTATAAGTGTTTCATTTACAGATTCTTTAAATTTTGGATTGAGCAAATATTTTAGTAAGGGAGGAAAAGATTTTTCGCTTTTAAAGTTTGACAGCGGAGGAAATTTATTGTGGATGAACGGCTACGGGACTGTCTGGGATGATTATATATTAGGGGTAAATTTAGACAGGGATGAACATCTTAATATTACCGGAGGTTTTGGAAGGACTGGAGGCAGCGCGACCTATGATGTACTATTTATCGATTCCATTATGTTAGTTAACCAAGGAACAGGCTCTGCATTTATTGTACAGTTAGACGGGAATTCGAAGGTTATTTGGGGCAAAACGGTTGGCGTTTCAGGGAATTTGGCAACCATAGGAAACTCAATCAATTCAGATATACAAGGAAATATTTTTGTAGGAGGCACTTTTAATAGTTTTACTTATTTTGATGGATATAGACTAATGGGAACGAATGTTGGGTTTGTTGCAGGTAATTTTTTTTTAGCGAAATATGATAGTCTCGGAAATTTTATTTGGGCAAAACAAGTTAGTGGTTCTAATTCTGGAGGTTCAACTGGCGGATCAATATATGGTCCTACGAACATGACTTTAGATGCTAATGGTAACGTGTATGTTTACGGTGAATATGGGACTTGTACTATGGATTTTGGTACAACTATTTTGCCTGAGGCATATGGTGGGTTTAATGGGTACTTTGCTAAGTATAACCCGGAGGGAGAAGTGCAATGGGCAAAGGCGGGTTTAGGCTATTGTACTAGTTTTCAGCCCACCAGCCTAATTGCCGACAGGAAAGATAATATTTTTCTTACCGGCGGATTTGCAGGAGGTGCCATTGCCGGAGATAGTTCAGATAACTCTTGCAGCCAAACCATTTTTGTAGCTCAAGTAGATACTAATGGCAATGGCCGAGGCATGTTTACCGCTGGTGGCTTCTTGGGTGGTGGTATTGGACTTAGTCTAGCAATGGACGGACGTAGCAATATATACTTAGTCGGTACACTCTATGACACCGTAAGTTTTGATTCCGTCACTGTGCGCACTACTACTAATCGCAATACCTTTATTGCCAAGCTTGTCACTCCGTCCACTTCTGCCACTACAAGCACTTTATCCGCTTCGTATCTCTGCCTCAGTCCCAACCCCGCCAACGACCACTTAAACGTTAAGTTATCGGACAACGAAGCGGGTACAATATTGCTTATCAATAGTTTGGGGCAAACGGTGTTGGAGGAGGATGTAGCTCGTAGCATCGAGCAGCACAGTATTAATATTACAGATTTGGCAGCTGGGGTATATTCTCTCCAATGGATGAGCGGGGGAGTGAGAACGGTTAAAAATGTGGTTATAAGGCACTAAAATTTTAAATTAATTATCATGAGAAAAATATTCACAATTGTGGCGCTTGCGCTCTGTTTTCTTACTTTCAAAGGTTTCGCGCAAGGCTTTGAGGTATGTACCTACGGTGTAAATGCGGTCAATTATTTTGATGTTAGCAGGGGCATTCCCAATTCCGACATTTCGTTTTATAGCGATATGAGTGGCGGACGTTTGTTGCAAAACGTAACTTTAGATGCTTCTGGCCATGCGCTTTATATTAATACGGAAGCTTTTAAACCGGCATTTCTGCTAAGTGTGCTGAACAGGGCTGCGCAACAAGGCAGTGGCATTGTTGTCTTTACGCCAGAAAAGGAGTTTACTATAAAAGATATGCAGCTTGAAGACTTGCCAGGTCTTGTGCGCTTGTCTTGGAGTGCAACCGTTTCGCCCAAGGAATCCATTCGTTTTGAAGTTTGGAAAAATAATCTCGGCAATTCCAAGAAAATCTATGAGATAGAGGGTTTCTGCACTGAATTTCAGCGATATTCTTTTATAGACAATGAAGCGTCAAAGAGTAGCTATGAAATTCGTGTTGTAAACACTAATAAAGGACTTCGTTACACTGGTGATTTTCAAAGCAAAACCAATTCCGGTAATTCCCAGATACAAGTTTATCCTACCCTAATTCAGGATGTCTGCCATGTTTTGTTAACTCAGGACGCAGCAAAGATAAGTTATGAACTACGAAATGTTTTAGGTCAAAAAGTAAAACAAGGTTCATTGGACGTTGGTGATAATATTCTTTCATTCGTCGAAGTGCCCAATGGAGATTATTTTTTGATTGCCCATATTGGAGTGCAACAGCAGACTCAGAAGATTTGCAAACGTAGTTGATTCAAGCAGCAGGGTTTATACTCCAACACTTTGCTTTAAAAAATTAAATTCGAATGCATGAATTCTGGCGGACGATAATTTTCTAAAAGTATTTCCGAAAATGGAAAATATCAATCTCACCACCCTTAAGATTATGCATCAAATTGTACAGCCCAAAAAGCGTCCGGTTGATGTAGATAAAATGCTCTGAACCCCTCGCGCCATTCATTTTTTGCAGCTCCTTATTCTGGCTCAATTCTGTGGCAATCACACCGAGGTTTTCGAAGAATGCCTCATCGCCAAAATCAAAATTGGCCTGATGAAAGGGTAGGGTGAGCGTGTACAAAAGTTTATGGAAAAGCTCGGTGATAAACTCCTTTTGATGCGCTGTATCCGCTGGTAGATACACTTCCAGAGCTTCCAGCAATCCGACGAAAACGTCTTTGTTGTCTAAACTTTCTTTGCTGAGCAAGGCTAAATACGGTGTATGAAAATCCTCAGGAATGCTCTTCATGCAGCCAAAGTCCAAGGCAATCAAATGATTGTCGGCATCTACTAAAAAGTTACCCGGATGCGGGTCGGCATGAACCTTTTTCAAGTAGAAAAGCTGGTACATAAAGAAGTCCCAAAGCGTTTGACTGAGTTCATGCGCCAGAGTAGCATCGTAGTTGCCTTTGTAAAACTCACTAAGATGAATGCCCTGCATCCATTCCATTGTCAAAACCTTCTCGCAAGAATATTCGGCAAAGAATTTTGGGAAGCGAAGATTGGGGATGATAGCCGCGTCCAGCGCCACTTTCTCGCCTTGTAGCCGCTCAATATTATAGTCTGTTTCTTCCAGCAGTTTGCTTTCCACTTCTTTGAAAAAATGGTCGGCATCACCTTTCTTAATGTTGAACATCCGCATGGCAATCGGCTTCACGATTTTTAAGTCCGAAGAAATGCTATCCGCCACGCCGGGATACTGAACTTTTACAGCAAATTTTTGCCCGTTTTTTTCAGCTTTATGCACTTGACCAATGCTCGCAGCAAAGGAACTTTCGGGCTCGAATTTGTCGAAGATTTCATCGGGATATTTTCCCAAGTTTTTCTTGATGGTAAGCCTTACAAGTGGCGCGGAGAGCGGCGGTACGGAAAACTGCGATAAGGAAAATTGCTCCACGTAAGCCTCGGGCAACATGTGCGTGTCCATGCTCATCATTTGCAGCATCTTCAGCGCACTTCCTTTCAGCTCCGATAGACCATCGTAAAGGTCTTTGGCATTGTCTTCGTGCAATTGTTCTCGGGCAGCTCCTTCGTCACTAAAAAGCCGTTTGCCATAATATTTTGCATAGTTCACCCCCACCTGAGAGCCCATTTTTACAAACTTCGAAGCGCGGGCAAGTTTTGATTGTGGTATGGCATCCAGTCTCTTCATTAAAATGCTTTTAGCCGCTCTTTTATAAAGAATTTGCCGAGGTCGAAAAGCTCTTCGAACAAGGGATTTTGCACTAAGCTAAACCCGACTTTTACGGACTTTTCAATGAAGGCATCTGTCTTTTCAAAAGAAGGAGAATCATCGTGCAACCAAAAATCCAGGAAGGACATAAGCTGTAGCCAGGCGGCTTCTCCTTTACCCTTCTCCTTGATTTTATCGAGTTCTTTTCGTTCAATTTTATCCAGCAAACCCAAAGGCAAATTCATGCTTTGGATGTACTGAAGGAAAGCATCTCGCAGGCCGCTCAAGGCTTTTCTATTCAGAATAAGCGGGCGTTTTTTCAGGAGAATCAAAACCAGACTTCGGTTTGATTTCAGGACTTCGAAAAAGGTAAAATAGAAAGTGAGCAGTTCGTTGTGTACGTCCAGTCCGGCCTCTTTTTCCTTTAGCGTGAGCGACAAAGCATTTTCGAAAAATGATTCAAAAATGGATGATTCTATTGCGGGAAATCCTGCAAAATATTTGTAGAATTCAGCCTCTTCTATGTTCAAAGTGTGAGCAAAATGATGCACTGTTTTCGGCCTTTCGCCATGCTCCAAAAGGTAGTCGGAATAGCTTTCGGTAAGTTCGGATTTTGATTTCATATCGC
The DNA here is from genome assembly GCA_039935335.1 of Chitinophagaceae bacterium. GTDB lineage: Bacteria > Bacteroidota > Bacteroidia > Chitinophagales > Chitinophagaceae > UBA1952. Next base: position 5,671 of record JBDTKK010000327.1, on the reverse strand, counting down.
TGATTTAATTTTCTTTAAATAATCTCGCAGAGTATCCTTCAAAGTTACTTTTGTCCGCGTTTACGGTCAGGCTACATCAGGAAAATTTGCGTTAATTCTGGAGAATAGGATTTAGCGGGAATTACCTTTAGCGGGAATTGCCTCTACAGTAGAAAGTAGGCGGCTTCTTTGCCCATCCAAAATGTGATTTTTAAAAGCGTACTTTTTGTTGTCGTTTATTTACTTTGAAAGCACGAAAAAAATCCCGCGAATGATTCAACTCGCAGGATTTTTTTTGGTAACAGAATAGTGAGGCTAATGTTCATTCGGCTTTCAGGATAGGCAGCTCAAAACAATACAGCCCGACGAGCGCAATTGCCCAAAACCGCCCATTATTTACTGCTTTATCCAACTTATCTGTTCGCGCCCTCCATCTTTAGTATTAAACTGCAATAGATAAACGCCCTTGGTAAGTTCGCCGACATCTACGCGCTCCCGTGCTTGCCCAACGTTGAAACTGCGTATTTTTTGCCCTAAAGTATTGTACATCTCCACTTGGGCACCAGATGCATTTTCCAGAATAAGGTAGTCATTTGCAGGATTGGGATACAACAAAATACCCGAAGCTGTGTGGCTAGCCATAGCTACTGATACCGGTGCTGACAACCCGCAGTATTGGTTAGACCCACAATCTCCATACACATTGACACAAACGATGTATTGCTTGCCCGTCGTGGCATAAGTATGGTTTACGGCCGTCGCAAAGCCAGAACTTATCGTGGTGCTTTGTCCATCTCCCCAATCCCAAACCAAGCTATTAATACCTAAAGTGCTGCCGGTATAGGTATAGACTACTGTCTTGCCACTGCCGCTGCCGGCAAAATAGCTTGCATTGGGCGCGGTGCAGCTACAACCCGGCACGCCCCACTTGGCAAGAAACCAGAAAGGGTTGATATACGGATAGTTATTTGCACCATAAAAAGCTAATCCGCCCGGATTGTTAGGACTGTTGAACCGTATAGAATCTGCACAGTAGCCGCCGAAATAAAAGTTGCCCCGTTCATCATTACCTACGCTCATTAAGCGGACATTTGGGCCTGAAGGAATTATCACACTATTATTTATGGCACCTGTGCTGGCATTAAGCTGCACCATAAATAAGTCGAAGGAATCAAGCATCCGGTTGTTATGGATACTATAGTCCGGAAAATTTAGGCTGTCTATAAAAATCCCTCCGGTGGTTACTACGCCGTTAGACACGGATATTTGGTCAGCGCCCGAATGAAAAAAATCATAACTATAGAGTGAGCTTTGATTTCTTCGCCCCTGTTTAGTCCATAATGTATCACCGGTATTGCCGTCCATTTTTGCGATAAAGGCGGACTTGAGGGAAAAGGTGTTTTCAAATTTCATTCCGTTAAAAACACATCCGGGTTGCCCTTCGCCAGTAATGAAAATATTTCCCGAGCGATCCAATGCTAAATCCATTATATCAAAACTGGTATCTGTAACATTGGGAATAGTAGTTTGAATTTTTTGAAATGCAACGGTGCCAGAAGCAGCATTAAAACTAGCAACAAAACCATTATATTGAAATATCGGGCTATTACCAATGAAACTTTCGTATCCATAATTCCAGCCATAAACTAAATACCTAGAATGGATTGGATCATATTTAAACTGTGTTCCAAAATAGGGAATCCATGTTTTAACATAGCCATGAGAATCGTGCATGTCGAGAGCGGTATTGCCCAAGTAATTACCATCGGAAGCATAGCGAATAACATAAGCTCCGGGAGTATTTACCCGCATATTATAGCTCGCATAGCCACCGGGACTAAGGTAGCAGGCAAGATGAACAGTGCCACTGGGCGATACATCCATACCAAACATAGAAGTATATAAGTTTGCATTTAAATATCCTATAGTGTCGGGTTGCGGCATGCGAAGCCATTTAAAATTACCCGCAGAGTCCCATTTTGCCAAAAACATAGTTCGATAGCTATTACCAATGATAGTCGTATCACTATCTAAATGCCCATTAACAGATCCGCCGCTTTGGGATTTTAAGGTCATTGCCCCGCATAGATATACGTTATCCAATGAATCCGTTTTTACCGATATCACTCTGTCAGAGTCATTGCTGCTTCCTATTATTTTGCTCCAGCGATAACTACCATCACATCTGAAACTAGTAAGCAATACATCACTCTTTCCCCAAGTAGCAGAAGGATGGCCGTCTATTTCAAAATTGCTATCAGCAATTACTGCTGCCATATACACATCGCCGACCTTATCAGTCGCGATTGTTGAATTAGATCCAAAAGCGCCTGAAAAATTATTGCTTTTACTGCTTCGTTTGGCCCACTGCCAGCCCTGTACTTGGGCTTTTAGAGAAGTAGTGATACAGGAGATTGCGATTAAATAAAGTAAAATTTTCTTCACAGTTGATATGTTGTTTCTAGGGCTTTGGGTTGATACAAAGCTAAGGAAAACCATAAACCCTTTAACGGATTTCCGTTCTTTAACATTTTATTGCAAAAAAAATCCGATTTTTAACTTTTCTAACCACAAAACAATTTTTTATGAAAAAGTTTCTTTTGCTCGCCTGTATGATGTGCATTTCGATTTTTGCCCAGGCACAAATCATAATCAACAATTACTCCACCTGCCCATTTGCTATGACGGCATTATATATTTCTGGTACGGGAGGCGTTTCTTATACCATAGCCCCGCCTGGGGTTACAACTCTGGGAGGGACATTTGCAGGTGTTTGGCTGCACACCAACCCTAATTCTGTTGGCCAAAACGATGGCGGAGATTATATTGATCCGAATGTTTCTAGTAATCCAACCAATCCATATTTCATGGATCCATCTTCCGGTACATTTTTGGTTGTAGGTTGCGGTATCGTCACCGTAAATGTAACACCCGGCCCAGTTGTTAATATTTATTGATGGATGAAGTTCTTGCTGTATTCAGCTCGAATTTGCTAACATGTGGAATTAATAAAATAAAAACCGCTATCGAAAGTAGCGGTTTGTTTTTTCGACAAGATGTTGATTTATATAGGCACTGAAACCTTGCTACTGGCTCTTTCATTAGGCATAGCCTGATATAAGTCAATCAAAGATTTTGAGCTTTATGAAATAAATCTTTAAAGAGCATTCTAAAACTTGAACCCAACAGTTAGCACTGCATTATTGGCGCCGGTGGTAAGCTGAGCCGTTGGTACCACAAGATTGTAGTAAAGCGAGCTTGGATTATTAGTATCAGGTAGGGTATAAGGCTGTTCGCTGGTTTTGTATTGATGATGCACGAAGCCAAGATCAATAAACGAACGTTCAAATCGGAAGCCTATACCACCGCTAAAATCAAGGCGTTCAGCACTTGGATTGCCACTTTTGTAAGGATTGCCATAGTAGCCAAAACCACCGCGAAGGAAGATGTTGTCTAAGCGCAGTTCTATACCTGTGCGAATGTTGGAAGCGCCCTGGAAGGTGCTTTGAATGTTGTTGTTGATTAAGCTTTGGTAGGCTTTTTCATCAGAACTTCCTCCAAACGTGAAACGGCTGCTGCTGTAATCCACATACTCATAATCCACACTAAAGAAGCCATATTTTCCAAAGAGAACAGTACCTGAAACGACGGCACGATAAGGGGTTAAAAGGTTGTAATCGTATTGGTTTTCAGCGGCAGTTGCTAAAACGGTGCCGTGGAAGTTTTCTGTGTTGGTTGTCAGGCTGCGGTTGTCCACGTCATGGAGTGAAAGATAGCTGGGAGTATGAATCGCCACACCCATCCTCACAAAGTCACTGAACTTGTAAATTGCGCCCAGCTTGAGGTTAACGCCTGCGCCGGTAGTTTTCAAATCATCTGTGTATTGGAAGAAGCCAAAGTTGTTGTTGTCATTGCCGCTTAGGTCGCGCTCTTCGTAGTTTTTGGTGCGGATGTAGCGGATGATTGGAATGCCAACGGTTGCGCCAAGCATTAACTTGTTTTCATAGCTACCGCCAAGAGTGAGCCCGAGTTCCGACATGCCACCTCGTTCGTGTACAATTGTACTTTGGTTGATAGGGGAAGCTGCGGTGGGATTGACAACCGACAAATAGCCGGAGCCACTGGTGGCCTGATTTATAAGGTAAGTATCGTAGCCTAAATCACCCTGACTAATGGGTTGACCGCTAGATGTAAGACCATTATTATTGGCATCCGCTTCAAAAATAAACGAGCCTGAAGAAGTGGTGTTGCGACCTTGATAGGAATAATCGCGGGTATAATCTGCAAGGCGCGTCATGCCAAGACCAAACGAAACGGTAGTCCAGCCGGTTCGTTTCGCACGTCGGCCATTGAAGACTTTCGTCGTGATTAAGCCAAGGTTGCTAATTGCAAAATGAGAGCCATTTTCCTGGGCAGAATTTCCTGTGAAGTCGCTGCTCGTGTTGCTAAAGGTGAGCGAGGGTGTAAACGTAATTTCCGAGCTGCGGTAGATGCCAATACCGGCGGGGTTTACAGCTAAAGTAGAGAAATCGCCACCTACAGAGCCGAGCGCAGAGCCGAAGCCAATAGAACGGGCAGTGCCTTGCGGTTGAAGCGTGGAAAAGCGCAGTGCATCGGTTTCATTTTGGGCATTTGCCGAAAGTGCGGTTGCAGTGACGAGAGCTATGCTGGAAAGGACTTTGCGGCTGGGGAGTAAATTCATTGCTGTTCTTTTTTTGAAAAAAGATTATTGACTTAGTAACTGAAACGGTGGTGTAAAGTTTAATTGAATTGGCGTTCAAAAACTGTACCCATTTGTCGATTATAGTTCGGAGAAGTAAGTGTGGGCGCGGGTTTTAACAAAATGCAGGTGATAGCCAGACCAATTGACTAACTGATTGTCTTTCACTTTTTAACTCTGGTATTATTCGGTTAGTCTCGGCTTAACCCAATGCCGATACCTAGGTGTTCTACCTTTTAATTTTTGCTTTTTACTTTTTCGAAAAAAGATTTGGCGGCCACCAATTGATGCCCGTATATTTGCAACCCGTTTCGGGAAAAAGGTCTTTGTCTTTTAGGGTTTGCTAGGTGGAAAAATAGAGGGTTGAAAGGCCTTTTAAAAATAAATTTGGCAGGTTCAGAAAGGTGGTTATCTTTGCGCCCCGTTTGGGAGTTTAGTTCTTTGTTTTTGAGTAGCTTTTCGGTTAAGGTTTTCGGGAAAAATTTTCCGAAAAAATAAATTTGGAAGTTTCGGAAGAAAGCAATTACCTTTGCGCCCCGGTTGGGAAATCGGGAATCACTAAAAGTAGTGATTTTTGGTCTAAAAAATTTAAAATAAGTTCTTTGAAAAAATGGAAGCAGTTGGGATGATTGAGACGTAAGTTTTGGTGATCTCGGCAGGTAAGTACTTTATTGGCTAGCGATAGTTGATGAAGGCGTATAAAAAAATAGTTTAAGAAACACGAACAAAACACAGGGCGTTTCGCGAGAGACGTTCCTATAATAATTTTAAGAGTACAAAAAAGCTAGAAATAGGCTGGAAGCTGGAAAGCGGAAGGTTTTAGTTCTAAACCTTTATTGTGAATCATATTTACAATGGAGAGTTTGATCCTGGCTCAGGATGAACGCTAGCGGCAGGCTTAACACATGCAAGTCGAGGGGTAACATGATAGCAATATTGATGACGACCGGCAAACGGGTGCGGAACACGTAC
>JBDTKK010000326.1:0-4168 GCA_039935335.1 Chitinophagaceae bacterium | reverse complement strand
AAAGGCAGCGTGGAATATCGAAATTTCAGGTTCGCTAAAGTGGCGTAAAATATCGCGCCAGTAGCGGGAATTTGATTTGGAGATGGCGGAATGATTTGAAGATTTGGTGATTTGGTGATTAACCAGTAAAACGCTAAGTGCACTAAGGGGGCACTAAGGTTTGAAGTGAGGATGGGACTTAGCCTTGAAAGGGTGATATTTTGGTATAAATAGTGCAACCGAAGGGATAGAAATCACAAGCATTGTTAGAGCGATATTTTGGTAGAAAGCGAGATCAGAATTAGTTAAAAAGTAAGCTCCGTAGGAGCGGCATTTTCGTAAAAAATGTGCGGTGGAATGGATAGAATTCGCAACCTCTGTTAGGGCGACATTTTGGTAGAAATAGTGCAGCAGAATGACAATAAATCACAAGCTCTGTTAGAGCGATATTTTGGTAGAAAAGTTGCAGCGGAATGAATAGAAATCACAAACTCCGTAGGAGCGGCATTTTTTGGTAAAACATTCAACCGAAGGGAAACGTCATTTTAATACTGTAACCACCGCGTGAGTGATTGCAGCGGAAATCCTTTTCTTTTCGTTCAAATTATGGAATTGCTTTGCAGAAATGCTGACAAACGAAAAGAAAAGATTGAAGCGTAAAGCACGACACTGGCTGCCTTAAAGCGTCGACAGAATATGCCGAGGAAACCTTCCTAAGGCAGCCAGTGGCACGCCCAAAACCGTTTCAAAACCATCATAACAATCACAAGAAAGCCGCCCAAATTGGACGGCTGTGTTGAGGAGCAAAATTCCTTACTATCGGTAGTAATTCTTTGCTTTCTGTGGAAAAAATGAAGGGCATTTTGTCTGCAAATAGCTGGCTACGTTGCCCAATGTTTTGAGGTAAACCGCAACATTAATTCCGACGAAATAGTACCAGTCGTTGGCCTTAGGATCGCCGCGCTTGTACTTATAATCAGGGTAGTTGCCATCCCAGCCTGCTACTTCATCACCACGAAAGGAAAGCTGTACAGATTGTGTGCCACGGAATGCTTGGAGGGTATCCAAATTGACGTAAGAGCGGCTTACATCATCCAAATAGTCGGTAGCGGTGTAGCGCAAGCCAACTTCTGTGGTAATGACGAGCGCTTTGCCTACCAAAAATTTCAGACCTCCACCGAAGGGAAAGGAAACGTTTACGAGCTTATACTCCTTGCGGTCGGGATAGTTAGGAATGTTCTGCCCTTCGGTACCGAGTGGACGAAGGAAAACCTTATCTCCATTGAGTGCCGTCGTGTAGGGATTGTAATAGAAAATCCCGATGCCGCCAAACACGTACGGTGTCACTTTCATGCGATCCACATCGATGGGCAGCATGTTAATCTCAAGCCCACCGTGAAACTCAAAAATATTGGTCGCAAAGCTTAGATTCCGAGCCTTATTAGCAGGAATATTGGACAAGCTATCTGCGGCTGTGAGTTGTGCAAAAGATGCCCCAAGCCGTATGCCTACGTGCGGGGAAAAGAAGAACTTGTAGCTGATACCCCCCATTGGTTTGTAGCCATAAGAAGGAACCATTTCCGTTTGCAAATCGCCATAATAGTTGGCTACGCCTGCTGACAAGCCCACTTCGTGGTGCATTTGAGCATGAGTGCTCATCGATATTGCAGGAACTAAGAATAGTGTGTAAATCAGTCGTTTCATTAACCGTGAGTTAAAATTACTTCTGCGAAAGGTAAGGCAGATTTCCGAAAAACAAAACCCGATTTGCTTTTCGGAAAACTTATCCTCAAAATTGCCATCAAATTGTGGAAAAAGTGGGAAGCCTCTATCTGAATGTTACCGACGTAACTATCTCATAATGTACATCTTGCCATAGCCATTCTTGAAATACTTATCAACATTACTATTTTCTCGATGATCCACGTCCATACCATTCAACGAAGTGACCACTCGATACAAATACACACCATTTCCGAGCATTTGCCCGTACTGATCGCGGCCATCCCATTGGTATTCGGTAATGTTCCGACCGATATGCAATGGGCCGAGTTCGTTTCGCGTTATCTCCCGTACAACTTTCCCAGTTACACTCAAAATTTGGATTTTCAACTGAGAAGGGATTTGAGAACCTGTGAGGGTAAACAAAAACGAAGTAGCTGTAGAGAACGGATTTGGATAGTTGAGTACATTGGTGATGCTTGGCTTATTATCCACCTCAAAAGAAATTTGGTAACTCACTTTGGTATTGTCGCCAATTTTTCCACCAGATACATTTCCCGATTTATCGGCACCGGTCACACTCAATTGATACACTCCATCAGTAGTTAGATTTGGGCGGAATTCTACCGAAGCAACGTTGCCAGCACCTCCCGAAGTGGCGGGGATAAAACGACAAGTTGTACCATCAAAAGGAACAGGTCGCGGAGTGGTTTCTCCTGGGTAGCGCAGCCCTACTTGCAGGAGTGATGAATCATCCAATTTCAAGAAATTATTCTCGTCTTTGAGGATGATTTTTATAAACGGTTTAGCAGAAACGATGTCGTCATTAAGGATGTGTTGGCCATCGAAAGTCACGTCCAGCAAGGGATTGTGATTATCCACCGAAATCGTGAAAGGTAGATAACCGAGGTTGTTTGGGTGGTATTCTTCAGGTTGATCATTATCCGGATTTGCTTCTACAAACAAAAAGTTTTTTCCAGGATAGGCTGCGGGGTCAAAAGTCAGTGTTGCATTGAGTGTATCAAATGCCTTTAAAGGTCGATAGCGAACATTGGCGAGTTGACGTGCTACCCCATCAGATCCAATCACTTTGTAGCGCACCAACATGCTATCCATAGGTTGATCATTCAGCATTTCAATTGCCGAAGAAAATGTCTGCATTTGGCCTTGCGCCAGCGAATCTGAGAACACAAAATGAATGGCAGGATTCAGAGCGGCTTCGGGTACAGGTGTATAAAGTACACGCCAGAAATTGAGCTGTGGGCTGGTCAAATCTATCGGGTCTGCACTATGCCAAACCAAGCGAATATTGGGGTATTGTATTGCAGAGATTCCAGCCAAAGTGGTATCGTTCAACACCTGTGGGTAAAGTACGGTTTCAACACCGTTTTTATCAATACCAACCACTGCAACTGTTGCGGTATCGTGGCGCCCTAAAGTATCGTAGGGAGTCGCTTTCCACTTGAATGCCTGCCAAGCTGTTGCCGGCCCTATTACGGTACTATTCCAATCGCCTTTACTGTCCTTTCCTTTGATGCTAAAGGTGGCCGAAATATGGTCGGTCAAAGAATCGGTGATGGCCTGATACACGGGGTAATTTGGGTCGCCTTTGATGCGAAACATTACAAACACTCGCTCGCGATTGAAGGAATCAATAATGTTGAATCCATTCTTTTTCAGGATGCCGTAAAGTGTATTACTTAGGCCTCCGGCTGATGTAGAATCGGCTTTCCAGCCATCTACAAACAACGGTGCTACGAGGTTGTGCCACCATACATTTCGGATGAGTAAGTAATTGCCGTTGGGCACTGAATCTATAAAATGAGCGGCATAATTTCTACCCGCCAGAGATGTCATATCAAATTGACGGGAGTAGAGCCCGTGAAATGTTGCAGTTGCTCCCGGAGCTCCGGGCGTATTTCCGTCATTCACCCAAATCCTACCTGTCGTTGAATCGATAACGGTAATCAATAATCCATGACGCACATTACCTACAGTAGATTGTTCAATCCGAGTATCATCCCAATAGGTGCGTACAAAAACTCCATCCGCATTTTGGTTTCCAGAGCCGCCAATTACTGTATTGAGCACTTCCAGCTTGTGGTAAAAAGGAGCGTAATAAAACTTACGATCGGGGAACAAGACCATACTTACAGAATTATCCCTTTGGTACTGATAGTAGTGACTTTGATTCCAGCCGTCAGAGCCTTTTGCAAGATAAATAAAAGAGCTGTTTGTCCATAGTAAACTGCCATTAATTGTAGAATCAAAAGCGGCTCGCCAATAATAAACAGTACTGTCTGTCATGGTGATATTTGGCTTCCATTTTATAACTCCTCCCGGGCTGGTTATTGCGGTGCTTTGCTTGAGTGAGCTATTGAATAATTCGGTAGTATCAATCTCCATTCGGTAGTTGCCATTTCTTCGGAAAACATTGAGGGTAGAGGCTTTCAGCGTTACGCCTTGA
>JBDTKK010000325.1:0-12941 GCA_039935335.1 Chitinophagaceae bacterium | reverse complement strand
CAAGGAAGGCATCCTTAAAGGTAGCCATGCCGGAATTTATAAAAAGCAGCGTAGGGTCGTTCTTGACGACAATAGGTGCCGAGGCTACGATTTGATGTCCCTTTTGCTGGAAGAAATCAAGAAAAGTTTGGCGTATTTGCGAGGCGGTCATGGTATTTGGGGTAGAGATCGGAATTAATAGGAATGCCGATTTGGGCGCAAAAGTAAAGCAGCAGGAGAGCTTTGCAGGTTTGGATTGACTTTTTGGATTTAATGTTGAAGTGACCGGCTTGTAAAACATCGTTTTGGGTTGCCATCGCTGCGCCATAAAGAGTTTGCAATCAATATTGAGCTCATTTAATCTCAATAAATGTTTTTGAGGAGGAACTTTTGAGGATTTTTTTGACGAAGTCATTTGCGAATACCCAAAACATTTATCTTCGCAGCCCGATAGAAAAATGGAGGTAGTAGCTCAGTAGGTTAGAGCGTCGGTTTGTGGTTCCGAAGGTCGAGGGTTCGAGACCCTTTTACCTCCCAAAATTCTCTCTGAAATGCTCCGGAAACGTCCGGAGCATTTTTATTTTAAAGAAAATCTACTCCTAAGGTATTTTGTAGCTTCGGGGCAACTCTTATCTTTGACTTAATCACTCAATTTTTATTTTTAAAAAAGTACAAGAACATGAATTTCGAAATCACCGGTAAACTCCTCGAAAAGGGCGAAACAGTACAAGTAAAGGATACGTTTAAGAAGAGGGAGTTTGTTCTCGAACTTATCGAAGAGTTCAACGGACAGCCATCTCAATACGCCAACTACGCCAAGATGCAATTGGTGCAGCAAAAGTGTGAACTCCTTGACCGCTTTAATGAAGGCGACATCATGAAAGTCAACTTCAACATTAAAGGGAATAAGTACGAACGCGATGGCAAAATAAGCTACTTCAGCAATCTGGATGCTTGGCGTTTGGAGCTTGCCGATGCCAACAATAACCAAGGCAATGGCGGTGGAAATTGGAATCAAAATCCAAGTCAAAGCCAAAATCCTACAGGCAATGCAGGCAATTGGAATAATGCAGCACCTGCTAACAGCGGGTTTCAGCAAAGCAACCCCGCTCCCGTAGCGCCCTCATCTTCTCCGGAGGGAGACGATGGATTACCCTTCTAATCCTAAGTTTAAATCATAAATATCGAAGCACATAGCCGCTCCAAAAGAAGTTGCTGTGTGCTTTTTCTTTTTACCAACTTTTAATACAAAAATTCGATGACCCGATTCTTCCGAAACCTGCTGCCGGCAAGTGTTCTGCTTTTCTTTCTTGCTTCTTGCCATTCCTTGCCCGACCATGCCAAGTACATCCCTAAGGATGCCATGGTAGTAGTGGGTATCCACACAGGGGAAATGCGCAAGGAGCTTGCATGGAGCGCTGTGACGGGGAGTAAACTATTTGATGAAATGAAGGAACGAGGCAATGAAAAAGCGCCTGAAATGTTGAAGGATATTGAGAATGCAGGCATTGATTTTGGTAGCGTTATTTACTTCTATACCAAGCCAGACAAGCGTTTCAAAGGGGAAATGCAAACCGCCATGATTATGCCGGTGTCGGATTCGAAGAAGTTAAGTGCCTTCATTCAAAAGCATGTTCCGGGAGTGGATATTCAAACGATAAACGGTCGGAGTGAAACGACAGTAGATGGGAAAATGCAGCTTGCCTGGACAGACAAAGTGTTGATAGGAATGAACTTGATTGTCCGAAAAGTGGAGCATCAGGAGTCTGCTTCGATGGATACCGCGGGCGGCGAAACATGGCCCAGAGATGCTTACACCTACAATGAGGACGTGCCGGACTCTGCTGCATCAATAGCAGAAATGGATTTGGCTTTCAAAGTTGACAAAGCCACGTCTATAGCGGATAACAGCCGATTTAAGACTTTGGAAAATGAAAATCACGACATCACTTTTTGGCTGTCTTATGATGCCATGGGCGAGATGATGGGCAATAATGGTGGCCTTGGCATGATGGGCGCAGGAATGGCCAACATGCTTTGGAGTAAAAGCGCGATGGCAATGGGTGTCGACTTTAAGAAGGGCAGTATCGATGCCGAAATGAAATACTATTCGTCCGATAGCATGAAGGCTGTTGCGCAGGAATTTGGCAAAAAAGACGTGGACAAAGAACTGGTGGAAAGATTGCCTGCTACGGGCTTGAATGCCGCGCTGGGGTATCATTTGTCGCCGACAGCTCTGCGCATGATGGTCGATAAAATGGGACTTTTAGGCATGGCCAATATTGCCTTGATGGAAAAGGGAATGAATGTGGATGATATTCTAGGAGCTTTTAGCGGCGATATCGTCGCTTCGCTCAACAATTTCAAGATGGAAAGCAAAATGCAGGAAATCGATTCGGCAACGCAAGCGGAATATGGCATGACACCCTATCCTATCACGATACCGAAGATGGATTTTGTGGTGGCCCTGAAGCTTGGTGATAGGGTGAAAATGACGAAGCTTTTGGGTATTGCGGTGGAGTTGGAAGCACTTAAGCAAACTGCACCAAACACCTACACTTTGGGAAACGTTACGACTCCGTACACGATGATTTTAGGCGAAAAATATTTGGTGTTTGGTGCCACGCCCGAGCTTGCCACGGCATTTTTGAAAGCCACGCCAGGTAAGGGTTCTGCGGCATTAGATGAACGCGTTGCTGGGCATGTAATGGGCATGTGGGCAGACATACATTCGTTTACAGAAGCGGCCAATTCTATAGCAAAGGAAAGCAGTTCAGATTCTGTGGCCATGAATGCGGTGAAGAATTTGTTTAGTACAGCTTATATCAACGGAGGCGCTTTTAAGGGGGGCGCGAATGTTTACAACATGTCTCTCGGGTTTATCAACAAAGAAGAGAACAGCTTAGTGCAATTATTGCATCTTGCGCAGCAGTTGGCGGCATCCAATTCCAAGGCAAAAGAAGAAATGATTCCATAGTTTTCGAAGAATTACCCAACCATGAAGTATTTTTAGCCGTCTTTAGTAGAGGAAAAGAACTTCAATCAAATCTTATCCCGCCTTATTTGCAAAGTTTACTTGGTAAAGTCGGCGTTTTTTTTAATCTTGTCCAAAATTTGCTTACCCGCATGAAATCAGGAAAGTGGTACTCCATTCCCTTTTTGTCGCTAATAATTGCTCTTGGTGCTACCTTGAGTACTGGCTGTAAAAAGTTCGACAACTACGAAAATAACTATGCAATCCAGACACCCTACGGAGTGTATTTTGCCGATAAGCTCGGCACGGTTTATAACACCAATGATGGTAAGGCTTATAATATCGTTTTCCCTGCGGACGGTGTGCCGTGTAGGGCTTTAGCGACATCGGGAACAAACTTTATGTTCTTGAAGTACAATCGCTTGATTAACGCCAATGCCACCTTGTTTTTAAGTGAAAACAATGGTGTGAATTTCAATCCAGTGTTTAGGGATGCGCTGCCAGATATTACTTGGCAAAATCAAATCTTAAACGTACCTGCTGCTGGGAATAGAATCTACTTAGCAAGTCCAATTGGAAGTACTGTAGAATTTAGTCAGGATAATGGGAAGACGTGGGAAGATGATGCCACTTTTACGGCGCTTTCGGGTTTTACAATTCAATCGCTTACTCAAACAAAGAATGGCAGTCTTTACGCGTTTGACTACAAAACGCTTCGCTTGTTCGAGCAAATTTCCATTGGCCAGGGTTGGACGGAAAAATTTGCAGTTAATGCACTTCCAAACGGTAAGTTTCAAATAGACCATTTCAACAACACTTTGGTAGCCGCAGATTTTGACGGAACCAATGGTGTTTGGTATTCCAACGATTTTGGCGTGAATTGGACTCAATTTAACGGCCTACCCACTAACCACCGCATTTTTTTCGCGACCAGTGCACATGATAAAGTTTTGCTAGCAGGAACAGATTCACTAGGTATTTATCGATTAATAGGAGACACTTTTGTGCCTTCAAATAACGGGATTGCAACTCAAACTAGTGTTTACAGTATTGCTTCTAAAGAAGAGATTTATAAGAACCAAAACGTAAAGCAGTACATCTATATTGCCGCCAGTACTGGTCTTTATCGCAGCGAAGATTTGGGGCAGAATTGGGTGTTGATGCGCAGCGGCGATTATCGCAACGTCTATTAAAGGCTTTTATCGGCAACGCTATTCAGCGTCGTGATTTCCGAGAACATCTCCGAGGTCACGGCGCTGTTTCTTTGTCGGCCTACCTGTTTTGCTTTGTCGTTTACCAGTAAAAAATGCAGAGCTGACATAAGGTGCAGGAAGGCGATCCTCGTCGCTCGTCAAGTCCACATAGTGTTTGATAGCCTCTTCAAAGGAGCCCCGATTTTGAATAATGGAGACAATCTCTACCGTCCATTTTCTTGCGCTCGTCTTGATGTCATAATGCTCGCCAATGGATACCGAATGGGCAGGCTTTACATTTTGTCCGGCAAGTTTTACTTTTCCTTCGTCGCAGGCAGCAGTGGCTTGGGATCGTGTTTTGAAGAGTCGAATGGCCCAAAGAAATTTATCGAGTCGTGTTTTTTCTGGTGCTGTCATTGGCTTTCAAAGATAAAATAGGAGGAGCGGGATTAGATTTCGGTAAAGTTTTTTTAGATTTTTTTCAAAAAAAACCAACCTTTTTCAGTTTTTTGCCGTCTTATTAGATGGAACAAATTTTTTCTCAAAAAAAGTAAAGAAGACGGTGGGAAGGGCAATTGTTTTAAGTCTATACTTGCAACTCTAATTTTATTCTGTATTTTCAACCCTAAATGACGCGATTTTTCGATTAAAAATTTTCCGAAAAAGCAAACAAAAAAAAGTTCAAACTCTCTCTTAAAATTATACCCAACGTAGCGATAGATTATGACCAGGAAAATTATCCTCAGTGCCGCAGCCCTCGCAGCCATACTGGCTTTCCCGGCTTCACAGGCCTCAGCGCAAGACATCCACTTTACACAGTTTGATGCTGCGCCACTTACCATCAATCCCGCTTTCACCGGTGGCTTCAACGGCCGCCTTCGTGCAGCAGCCATATACAGGGATCAGTGGCGTAGCGTTACCATTCCGTTTGTCACTTATTCTGTGTCTTTGGATGCGCCACTCATTCATGAGCTTGCTGGTGATGATTATCTCGCCGGTGGTCTTCAGTTTTATAATGATAAGGCCGGCGATGGTAATCTTTCCAACACGTCCATTTTAGGTTCTGTTGCTTACCACAAGTTTTTAGGGACAGGTGAAGGTGATCCTAATAAAACGATTTCTGTAGGCTTTCAAGGTGGCTATACTTCCAAGAGTATTGACATTAGCAAGCTCTATTTTGGAGACCAGTTTTCCGAAGGTTTATTCGGTGGAGGTTCTCATGAATTGTTGAACAACAACGTCCATTATTGGACAGTTAATGCTGGCGTTTCTTACGCCCAAAAAGTGGGTGATAATTTCGCATTTACCCTTGGTCTAGGTGCAAATAATTTAAACCAACCTAAAGAGGCTTTTGAGCGCGAGCGCAATAGCCAAGTAGGGCTAAGCATGCGCTATACAGGCCAATTGGGTGCCATCATTAATGTAAGCGATCGCTTGGCTTTGCGCCCTGCCGTTTTGTATCAAAGTCAGGCTACTGCGGCTGAGTTGGTGTTGGGCAATGAGTTTGCTTACACCATCGGTAATCCTGAATTCCGCGACGTTACTTCAACGTCTGTTTTCGCAGGAATTTACTACCGCAATCAAGATGCGATTATGGTGACTGGTGGATTGGAATTTAAGGGCGTTCGTTTTGGCCTTTCTTACGATTACAACACCTCTACTTTAAAGGATGCCAGCAATGGTAATGGAGGTTTCGAAATCTCTATTCGCTACACAATGCCAAATCCACTTGATTTTGCGAGAAAGTTGACGTATCCTTGCTCCCGGTTTTAGCACCTAAAATTTTTTCTAAAAAGAAAGGGCAAAAATAAATCCGTTTGCCCTTTCTTTTTTTTGTCCAATTCCATACTTTTATACCGATTTAACAACGCACACCTCCATGAGAAAAAACTGGCTGCTCCTTTTACTTGCTTCAATCTTTGTTGTTTCTACTCAGTACGATGCAGGGGCACAGGGTCAAAAAGAAAAGTATCGTAATCCTGCGAACGATCCTGTTACAAGATTACCTTACTACAAAAAAATCCGTTGGGCTGATGGGCTCTTCCGCGAAGGCAGTTATTTCAATGCCATCGAGTACTACAATGAATTGCGAGCCGAACAACCGCGCAATCCTTACCTCGTGTACCAATTGGCCGAGTGTTACTACTTCTCTCGCGATTATTCTCCAGCCGCGCAGAACTATGGCGATGCTTATGCACTCGCTTCAAAGCTCTATCCAGAAGCAAAATATAAAGAAGCGCAAATGCTGAAAATGCAGGGTCTTTATGATTCGGCAATTCATGCTTTCCAAACTTTTATTGCTGATAATCCGAAGACCTATAAGAAGCTCAAGAAAACAGCTCTTAGAGATATTGATGGCTGCATCATGGGCAAAAATTCAGTGAACGACCCAATTGCAGTTACCGTTAAAAACGCGGGACCAAACGTCAATAGTGCTTACACAGAGCTTTCTCCTTATCCACTCGGCGATACTGCTCTATTGTTTTCAACCATGAATCAAAATAGCGTGGTAAATGTGGATAAGCGCAAACGTTCATCCTACATGGCGCGGTTCATGACCTCACATAAGCAGTATTATGTGCCTGATGTGGATTCGTTCCAATGGCCGCTTGCTTTTAACGATGGGCCGTTTAACGACCCTCGTGCTCATACAGGTAACGGCTGCTACAGCCCAGGCGGCGATCGCTTCTACTTCACGCGTTGCACTGAAGAAGATTCTTCCAAAGTGACTTGTAAAATTTATGTTTCCAAGTTTGAGCGTCAAGGATGGAGTGATCCTAAAGTAATTGGCTTTGGTGTCAACGAAGGGGGGTCTAATACGCAGCCTTTCGTAGCTAAAGTTGGTAAGAAGGAAATACTTTTCTTCTCTTCTGATAGAAAGATTCAAAGTCGTGGAAAGTTTGACCTCTGGTATTCTGTAATTGACCCACTTCGTGGTTCTTATCGCCGTCCACAAAACTGCGGTAAGCAAATTAATACTGAAGGCAATGAGGCAACTCCTTATTACGATTCCCGCGTAAACAAGCTCTATTTCTCTTCTGATGGCCACGTAACCATGGGGGGATTTGACGTGTACGAAGCTACAGGCGGCCCGAGCCGTTATACTAACGTGCAGAACATGGGCTATCCTATCAATACCTCAGCAGACGAGCTTTATTTTATCAAAGACCCTGTTGGCAAGCCCGATGCTTATGTTGTTTCCAACCGTATTGGTTCTATTGCTCTTAAGAATCCTACCTGCTGCGACGATATCTGGCGTATTCAGGTGGAGCCAAAACTTCAGATTCTTGGTAAAGTAATTAACGCACGCACTCAAAAGCAAATGGATGATGTTGTTGTGAAAATGGTGGATGAGACAGGTAATCTTCGTACTTACAACTCCACTGATGGCAACTTCCAATTTAATACCGCCCGCAATCATAATTATGTAATTACTGGCGACAAAGCAAAGTTCCTTTCAACCCGTGCGCAGGTAAGCACAGATGGTATTAAGCGTAGCGATGCAGACCAAACTGTTGCAGTCACTGTTTACCTAGATAGTATCACGATTAACAGAGACTTCCACGTGAGCAATGTTTATTACGATTTCAACAAGGCCGATCTTCGTCCTGAATCGATTGCTTCTTTGGATAGCCTTACCGCATTCATGAAAGACAATCCCTCATTGAGCGTAGAAATTTATTCCTTTGCAGATTCTATCGGCACCAGCGATTACAATAAAGCACTATCACTGCGTCGTGCAGATGCTGTACGCAGCTACCTTCAATCTCAAGGAATTGATGGAAGTAGAATGATGCCAAAGGCATTTGGTGAGCGTATGCCTGCAAGGCCAAACTCTTTTGGGGGTATTGATAATCCAACAGGTCGCCAAAAGAACCGCCGTACAGAATTCCGCATTGTGCAGGAAGACCCAACTCGTAGGATTATTTTCAACAGTAGCAAGCCAGGAGATATCAATGCTCAGGAGAAAAACCTTAAGCTTAAAGATGATGAAGGTGATGATGAACCTTCTGATTCTGATTCCAATTTCGGGGCCCCAGGAAGCCGAGTGAATTCCAATCAGAATCCCTAAAAATTAATTACCAATTTTCCTTAAAAGGCTGCTGTTTTTGGCAGCCTTTTTTATGAGTTTTTCTCGATAAAAATGAACACAATTCAACTTGATTTTTTGGTGGGTGGCGAACAGCGCGACTTGCTTTTGGCAGTGCTGAGTGAAATTGGTTTTGATGGATTCGAAGAGCAAGAGGGTGGATTATCAGCCTTTATTAGCGCAAGTGCATTTGATGAAATAAAGGCTAAAGAGGTAACTGATGCTTTCGGACTATCTTTTGAGAAATCTGAAGTGGAAGAACAGAATTGGAACGCTATTTGGGAGAGTAGTTTTCAACCTGTAACCATTGAAGATTTCTGTACCGTTCGGGCCGATTTTCATCCTGCCGATTCGAGCGTGAAACACGAATTAATTATCACACCACAGATGTCATTTGGTACAGGACATCATGCAACAACGCGAATGATGTTGCGGGCGATGAAAAGCCTTGATTTTTTAGGGAAAAGAGTGCTTGATTTTGGTACAGGAACGGGTGTGCTGGCCATTCTTGCAGAAAAACTAGGGGCAACCAAGGTGCTGGCCATTGACAATGACGCTTGGAGCGTAGCCAATGCAATGGAGAATTGTAAACGAAATCAGTCAGAATCGGTTAGTATTTTATTAGCGCATCTCGAAGAAGTGCTCCCGGAGCAATTCGATATTGTCTTAGCCAACATCAATCGGCATGTCCTGTTGGGGACAATGAAGGAGCTTTTTGCTAGCCTCATTTCGGGCGGAAAACTAGTATTGAGTGGTATCTTGGCTGATGACGAATCAATTATTGAGAACTCGGCTTACGCTGTAGGATTTCAAAAGCAGGAAAGACTTTGTGAGGGTAATTGGTTGTGTATTATATTCACCGTTCCTGAAGCCTGAAATACCTTTTTTTACCAAAGCACATACAGTCTAATTCCCCAGCTTTATTACTTTTGTCTCTCGCTCCTTTTATATTGAATTATATTCATGGAAATTGCTTTTTTTATTGTACTTGCTTATTTGATTGGATCAATTCCAACCGCTGTTTGGGTGAGTACAAAAATCTATGGCGTGGACATCCGCGAAGTAGGTAGCGGCAATGCAGGTGCTACCAATACTTTTAGAATTTTAGGCTCTCGAGCCGGTACTGCTGTAATGCTTGGCGATATGATGAAGGGTTTCATCGCCGTGAAGCTCTCTTTACTTTCCAATTTTCATTTAGGCAGTGAAGCACTGACCAATTTGCAGGTCGTCCTTGGCCTTGCCGCCGTTGTTGGGCATATCTTCCCTATCTGGGCAGATTTTCGCGGTGGAAAGGGTATTGCAACGCTTTTTGGAATGATTCTTTCGATTCAGCCCTTAGTCGCTGTCAGTCTTATCGGTGTTTTTGCGGTGATGCTATTCCTGACGCGTTATGTATCTCTTAGTTCAATGGCTGCATCCGTGGCTTTTCCAGTGTTGATTCTTTTCATTTTTCATGAACCGGAAGTCAGCTATCGGATTTTTGCGATTGCCACGGCATGCCTCGTGGTTTTGACGCATCATAAGAACATAAGCCGATTGTTGGCGGGAAATGAAAGCAAGCTTCGTTCCTTCCGAAAGAAGCGGAAAAGGCATTAGCAGAAGTATCCTAGGAGAAAATATCAAAACCTAAATATAGCCCGCGAAGGGCTTATTTTTGGTTCATCACTTTGCGAAAACGATACCTTCTCTATGGAGAAAATTACTGAGCAGCTTTTTGAAATAAAAAAAAGCTGCGACAAGCTATAATTCTCGCCTTGTACGTATTTACCTCGGACGCTGTTACCTATTGGGCATCGGTGATGCTATCTATTCCGAAGGACAAAAATATCGCCCGATTATAGCAGCCTCCAAATCATAAAGATTGATATCTAAACTGATGGAATCAAAGAATGTCTTGGTACTCGAAACTGGTCTTACCAGCATCGCGCGTATCATCCTTCATCACGGCTTGCAGTCGAAAATCATCCTCATATAGATTGACCCATTGTGCTGCAACGTGCTTTGGAAAACCTGCCAAAGCCTTTGCTAGAAAGGACAAAGCCCATTTGCGATAATGCCGTTCTTTTCATAAAAGATGACAAGGGCATTTACGGCCTCATCATCGATGATATTTTTATTTAACTGGAAACCGCCGCCATTTTATTCGAAAGAACTTTTTTAGAAAATTGAAGACGAAGATTGGTAACAAATGCCTTACTGGTTTTGAATGCGATGTTTGAATCTGCGGTGGACGCAGACTTAGACAAACTCAAGCGGAAAGCCGTTTCTAGTGATGTGGATGGAATTCGCTTTAGGTATAATAAGGAGTAAGTCTCCAATTAAAATTCAGCCAATAACCTCAATTCTGTTCAGACTCGATTAAAGCTTCGCACTTTGAATACGCAACACTTTTCGACCCTTTTTCTGCACCCGCATAGATTCGGGAATAAGTTTAGTCACTTCGTCGCAAAGGCTCTGCCGTAGTGCTTCTCGGGCAAAATGGTCGGTAGTAATAAGGCCGATTTCGCGAACAGGCTGTGGCTCTTCAAAATAACGAACACGTTCCATAAAATCCTCGGCAAATTCATGCGTGGCCAACTCTGGTAGAATGGTCAATCCTCCATTGCTATCCACCATTTTTCGCAAAGTTTCCACATGGCTGCTTTCATAGCGGTAAGGCCGATCTTGTTGCAATCCTTCCACATGGTCGCTACATAAATCGAACACCTGATTGCGCATACAATGCCCTTCGCTGAGCAGCCAAATACGCTCCAGAGAAATATCGCTTGGTAGGATTAGGCGCTTTTTCAAAGCAGGCTCATCAGGCGCGAAATAGGCCACAAAAGGCTCGTAGAACAGCGGAAACTCCTTGATGTGCTTTTGTTCCAATGGAGTGCTTACAATGGCTGCATCCAACTCACCATTTCGCAATGCTGTTAGAATCTTATCGGTCTCCATTTCGCTCGCATGAAGCTTTACTTCTGGATAGGCTGCTGCATATTGATCCAAAAGGCGAGGAAGGATGTAAGGTGCCACTGTTGGGATTACTGCGAATCGAAACACGCCAGACAGCTTATGTTGTTGAATTTGCACTAGCTCGGTGATCTTCTCGCATTCTGCCAATATTCTTTTTGCCTGTTCCACAATCTCTGCACCCATATCGGTGACGGCAATCGGCTGCTTGGTTCTATCGAAAAGACGAATGCCCAAGTCTTCCTCCAACTTCTGAATCTGCATGCTCAATGTAGGCTGAGTAACAAAGCTCTTTTCAGCGGCAGCTACGAAGCTCCTGTAGGTAGCAACGGCTACGACATATTCCAGTTGTGTGATAGTCATGTTTTGCGTGTTTTTCTAAAGAAAATTAGTGTTGAAGGTTTTGGGCAAGAATACCTCATTTTAATAGAGGCTTCGATTAGCTCGCAAGTTACAAGTCCAAAGTCCTTGCTGTGCTTACCCTATTTTTGCGCCTCACTTAGAACAAACTTTTGCACGGAAAGTTTTTCCGATTATAGAAATTCAATGCAAGAAAAAGAAAATAATGATAGCCCTTGGTACCAACAAATGATAGAACGTTATCAGAACAAACTTATCACTGATTCGCGCTCGCCGGCGGGCAATTGGCTGGGCGTGACCTTGGAACATGCAGAGAGGGGTGCAGCTACGCTTTCTATTGTCATCAAAAAGGAAATGACCAACCCATACGGCAATATTCATGGCGGCATGATGAGTGCCTTGATAGATGAAAGCATTGGCTGGGCAGTGGTGAGCCTAGACGCAGCATCACACTACACTTCGCTAAACTTAAATGTAGACTTTTTGTACGCTGCGAGTGAAGGTGAAAGAATGATTGCAGAAGCAAAAGTGATTCGCCACGGTAAGAAAATAATTCATGCAGAGTGTACTGTGAGGAATGTGGAAGGCATGCTTTTGGCCAAAGCAAGTAGTAATCTTGTGGTCACGTCTATGCAAGTTAAAACCCACAATTAGAGCTTTTTTCAAGAAGTATTTTTAAATAATCAGAACAGAAAACCGAGGATGATAAACGGAAAGAAAATAGTGGTGGTGCTTCCCGCTTATCGTGCGGCTTTGACGCTGGAACGTACTTACCTCGAGATACCGATGGACGTGGTGGACGAAGTAGTGTTGGTGGATGATAAAAGCCCCGACAATACTGTTGAAGTAGCCAAAAAATTAGGTATCAAACATATTGTGTCGCACACCGAAAACCGCGGCTATGGCGGCAATCAGAAGAGTTGCTATGCAAAAGCGCTTGAGCTCGATGCCGATATTATCATCATGGTACACCCGGATTATCAATACACACCGCAACTGATTTTGCCCATGTGCGGCATCATCGCCAATGGCGTTTATCCGGTGGTTTTTGCTTCGCGAATTTTGGGAAGAGGCGCCCTTAATGGTGGCATGCCGATGTATAAATACATCTTCAATCGCTGCCTCACTTTGTTTGAAAATATTCTCCTCCGCCAAAAGCTTTCTGAATACCATACGGGCTATCGCGCCTTTGCCGCTGATGTGGTGCGAGAAATTGATTTTAGTCATAACTCCGACGACTTTGTTTTCGACAACGAAATTATTTCGCAGATTTTCATGAATGGCCACGAAATTGGCGAAGTGACTTGCCCTACCAAATATTTCGAAGAAGCAAGCTCTATTAACTTCAGCCGGAGTATGAAATATGGTATTGGCGTGCTGCGCGTGAGCATCA
>JBDTKK010000324.1:0-5796 GCA_039935335.1 Chitinophagaceae bacterium | reverse complement strand
CGTTGTAAGACGGTAGCGAGATTGTGGACTTTGGCATGATACACATCACTAGTGTAATGATACGCTCCACTAGGGGTAAAATCCTCATCAAACTTTCCGGGAGCTTTTAGCGTATCAAAAAAGTTTTCAAAATTGTAGAAGGCGATAGCGGCGACTTGATAGGGCACGGAATTCTTTTTTCCTATCGATGTAGATGAGCAGCACATATTGAGCAGTATAACGCAAAACGTGACGTAAAAAATTGTCTTCATATAAGTGGCAAAGAAAGCCAATATTCTTTGTCAAATATGGCCTGCACTACTGAAAAAATGAAGTGATAACCAACAGATAACATCCAAAGTGATTTAGAAGCATAAAACATTTCTCTTCGTGTATTATTTTTGGAGGAAATCTTTTAGCATTTCATTGTATGATTTCGCAACGACCTGTACTCCTTTGTCTTGGCTTCATTTTTTGCTTTTTCGGTCTTCATGCTCAAAATGAACAAATAACCCAAAAAAACGGTCTTATTCGAGGGCGCGTTTTGATGGAAAATACACGAATTCCTGTGAGCGATGCCAGCGTGTCTATTCCTTATCTAAAGCAATTGACCAGCACCGATGCCGAGGGGAATTTTTCCTTTAGCAATGTGCCTTATGGTACACAACGAATAGTTGTTGGTGGGCAGAATAATATACCGGATACCATCCGAGTATTTGTAAAAAGCGAACTGACAGATTTGGGTTATATCCTCGTAAGAATCAATGAAGCAAATTCTCTTCAAAAAGGCATGGACATTCCAACCATTTCGTTAGAGGATAACAGCGGCATTAGTACCGAAGATGATGGCGTGCGTGTGAGCAGCGTGAGTGGCTTACTCTCCGCCTCCCGCGACCCATTTACATCGGCTGTGGCTTTCACTTTTGGGCCTATGCGCTTTCAAGCAAGAGGAGTTAATCGTGGCGGCCAAGAAGTGTTGATAAATGGTGCGCCGATGAATGATGTAGAGAGTGGAGATGCTTACTGGGCGCAGTGGGGCGGGCTAAATGATGTGTTTAGAAGTCGCAGCGGAACGTATGGCTTGGGTGCTTCAGACAATGCTTTTGGCGGCATCAATGGTACTATAGCTTTTGATGCTACGGCATCTAGTCAGCGCAAGCAAACCCGCATCAGTTATAGCCTTTCTAATCGCAGCTATCGCAATAGATTGATGTTTACGAAAAGCAGCGGATTGATGGAAAGTGGCTGGGCGTATTCGCTCTCTGTATCTAAGCGCTGGGCTAAGGAAGGATACATTGAAGGAACCTTCTACGATGCGTATTCTTACTATGCCGCAGTGAGTAAAAAGATGGGTACGAAGCACGAAATAAACCTCACAACATTTGGAACGCCAACCCGCCGTGGCAAAAGCTCTCCGGTCACCCAAGAGACGTACGATTTGGCTGGTTCCAATTTCTACAATCCTAATTGGGGCTATCAAAATGGCGTGGTACGGAACAGTCGTGTGGCCAATAATTTCCAGCCCATTACCATCCTGAATTATGAGTATGCGCCCAACAATTCTTTCCGTTGGAACACCAGTGTAGCCTATCAATTTGGCAAGAATAAAAGTAGCGCACTCGATTGGTATAATGCCGAAAGTCCGCGCCCAGACTACTATCGCAACCTACCGAGTTATGCTCTTTTAAATGGCGATGACCCTTCCGTTGCGCTGTTCAACACGCAAAAACAAATTGACTGGGACAAGCTCTACAATGCGAACTACATGAACCTGCAAACCATGCACAATGTTGAGGGCATCCCGGGCAACGATGTGACAGGAAAACAATCGGTGTTTGTACTTGGAGATTACGTTGACGATAGCAAGAAAATTTCGTTCAATTCTACCCTCAATAAAGTGCTTGACGAACACCTGAATGTGCAAGGTGGCCTTCAATTTATTTATCAAAAAACAGAAAGCTACAGAGAGCTGGAAGACCTGCTGGGCGGCGATTTCTACGTCAATCTCAATCAATTTGCCTTCCAGCAAAACATACCCAATGCCAGCTACGACCAGTATGATATTTTACATCCCAATCGTATTGTGAAAGTGGGCGACAAATACAACTACGATTACATCAGCCATTTCACAAAATCCTTCCTTTGGGGACAAGGAATATTTACCTACAACAAGCTTGATTTCTTTGTTGCTGCGCGTGCCGGATTCACTGATTTCATTAGGGAAGGTTTGTATCAAAATGGACTTTTCCCGACAAATTCTTTGGGTAAAAGCAATCTCCAAAGTTTCAGTACTTATGGCATCAAAGGCGGACTAACCTACAAGTTGGATGGTCGGAACTATTTCTTTGTAAATGCTTCCTATGGCCGTGATGCGCCGGATTTTGACAACACTTTCGTCTCTCCTAATTCCAGGAATCAGGTCGTTGCTTTTGCGCAAACCGAAAAAACGTCGAGTGTAGAAGGCGGCTATTTGAAGCGCACGCCGAAATACAATATCCGCGTTGTGGGTTACGCAACTGATGTGAAAGATGCGAGCATCATTAAGCGCTACTATAATGACGACCCAGCTTTCCGCTCTTTTACCAACTACGTGATGAGTGGTGTCAATACCCGTTCTACAGGTCTGGAATTTGGTGCAGAAGTGAAGGTCAGTTCTACGTTTGCCGTAAGTGGTGTCGCGGCTTTGGGACAATCATTCTACACCAGCAATCCTAAATCTATTGGTGTTTATCGGGATAATGATACCCTGCAAACACCTACAACGAGGAACGTGTATATCAAGAATTATTACCTCGCCGTTGGGCCGCAAAGTGCCTACACTTTAGGTATGCGTTATGGCCCTAAAAAGTTTTGGTATGCCAATGTGAACTTCAATTATTTCGACCGCAACTATGTGGATGTAAGCCCCGACCAGCGCTCGGTTGAAGCAGTTGAAGGCGTACCAATTGGCTCGCCACTTTACCATGAAATTCTTGACCAGCAAAAGCTTCCTGCTGCATTTACAGTAGATATCAGCGTGAGTAAATCTTTCATGCTGCGCAAGTTTGACAAGCGCATTTCACGAGGCACTTTCCTGTATTTCAACGCGGGCATTTCCAATTTGCTGGACAATAAAAATATCCAAACAGGAGGATTTGAGCAATTGCGCTATGACTTTGCCAACAAAAATCCGAACAAATTCCCACCGAAGTATTTCTATGCTTATGGCCGGAATTTCTTCATCAATCTTAGCCTCAAATTTTAAAACCTAAACCCTAACAACAAGACAATTATATAGACAATGAAACCCCTAAATTTCCTCCTCATCGCTGCGCTGGGCCTTGCTTTCCTCAATACGGGCTGCCTAAAGAAAAACTCCGATAATCCGCCCGATAAAAGCGGCTACGACCCTGGCCTGACCATCACCAATTCTTTAAAAGAATTACGCTTGATGAACGGTCGCTTTGACTACAAAACCGGAGGTGCCATAACGACCATTACCGGAGATATCATTGTAGCCGGCATCATTACAGCCGACGACCGTTCGGGCAACCTCTACAAAGCCATCAATGTGGAAGATTCTACCGGCGGCATGCAAGTGATGATAGATGCTTACAGTTTGTACAACAGTTATCCTGTTGGCCGTAAAATCTATATCCGCTGCAAAGGTTTGACGCTGGGTTACAATGGAGGAACACCGGTTTTAGGAATGGGCGTGAGCGAACAAAACGCCATCAATGCCATTCCAGGTTCTGAAATCGCCAACCATCTCGTGAAAGCAGATATAGGGCATATCGTTACGCCGAAACCCGTTACCATGGCGCAATTGGCCCAAACCAAAAACTACGACACCAACCTAATAAACAGGCTTGTAATCATTACTGATGCCCAGTTTGCAGATACCATTGCGGGCATCACCTATACTCAACCCAACGGCAGTACTAACCGAAACCTTACAGATTGCAGTGGGAAAATAATTGCACTTCGCTCCAGCAATTATGCCACATTTCACGCAATACCATTACCTGCCGGAAAAGGAACAATTACTGGTTTGTACAGCATTTACGCAAGTGCCTTTAGTGGCGCTATTTCTCCACAACTCACCATGCGAGACACTTCTGATGTGCAGATGAATGAACCTCGTTGTGGCGGCAATATTGAGCCAACACCTACAGTGATGGTTACAATAGATAGCCTTCGGAAAATGTACCCTGGAACGGGCATCTACACTATTCCTTCGGTAAAAGTAACGGGTGTTGTGATTTCTGATTTATCAAAAGGGAATGCTTCTACAGGGAATTTTATTTTGGAAGATAAAAGCCAGAAAGGCATCATTCTTTACATCAGCGGCGGCAGCTACAACCTTGGAGATTCGTTAGTGTTCGATGCGACGGGTGGCAAACTTCAATTGTACAATGGTGCTATGGAATTGACAGGAATGACGACTTCAAAAATCACGAAGGCTGGTACAGGAAAAAAAGTAGTTCCCATCCAAAAAACACTGGCGGAACTCACTGCAAATTTCAAACCTTACGAGTCTGTGTTGGTAAAGGTGGTCAATGCAACTATTAACGGCGGAGGCATCTATAGCGGCAATAAAACATTGAGTGATGGTACAGGAACATTTAGCTTGTACACCGCTCCTACCGCAGCTTTCGCCGGAACAAACGTACCAACAACACCTAAAACCTTTGTAGGTATCGGAACGCTTTTTACACCCAATGAAATCAAGCTTCGTGACCCTTCTATCGATGTCTATTAATTTGAAAAACACACCAACTTTTACCCATAAACATTAAACCATGAAAAAGAAATTATTCCTGCTTCTTGCCACAACGACAAGCCTCGGCGCTTCGGCGCAAACCATGCTCAATCTTTCAGGCAGCAGCTACTACCAAAGCTTTGATAAGATAGGTTCAGGATTGCTGAAAGGCTGGGAAGTAGATTCCCTTGCATCCAGCACCAGCAAAGGTTTTGCGATGAACTTTGACACGAATCCCAATGCCTGGAGTAACGCTACAGGGAAGTCGAAGAACGTTGCTGCTAAAGACACTCTTTCTAGCACGGCAAGCACCACTCTGCAAAATGCCGCTAGAAACCGCGCGTTGGGTGTCCGCCAAACAACGCCAATAGACATTGGAGTAGCATTTACCCTCACCATCTCCCAAACTCAAAGCCTAAGTAACCTCAATATTGCCTTCAATTTGCAATCACTTGATGCAAATTCTAAGAGAACAACTATTTGGCAAGTACAGTATGGCATCGGTGCTACCCCCAGCACCTTTACAACAGTAAGCGCAAGTAGCACAAATGGATTGACAACAGGCAACTCAACCTTCAGTAATAGTGTTGTCACCGCATCCTTTGGAAGTGCTTTAGATAGCCAATTAGGGCCTGTGGTAATTAGAGTTGTAACGCTAAATGGCACCGTAGGAACCAACAGCCGAGCAACATCTGCCATTGATAGCTTTGCGCTTTCCTGGACGGGTACTCCAGTGGTTTATGAGCCGCAACTGATTTCTTTTACACCAACCAACAATGCTACAGGCGTGCCAACCGCGACTAATTTGGTGTTGACTTTCGACAAAAACATAACCGCAGGTACAGGAAAAGTTTATCTGAGAAACATGACGGATAAAACGAGCATTAGCAAATTGACGACTTCTTCGGATGTGATTATTTCCGGTAAGGTAGCAACAGTTTCTAGCCTAGGACTCGCGCTGGGCAAGGCATACAGCGTTACGTTTGATACGAATGCGTTTATGAGTGGTGCCTTTGCTTCCTTCGGCATTATGGATTCTACAGCTTGGGTTTTCTCAACTATAAATCCCACAATCA
>JBDTKK010000323.1:0-8299 GCA_039935335.1 Chitinophagaceae bacterium | reverse complement strand
CGGTAGCGGCGCTGACCAAATGAAATTTGCAGATGGAAATGGGGTTATATCAAGTTATTTCACTGATCTTAGCTTGCTCCTTTTAACTCTTTGGGGATGAGTGCAGGCTCTGTGGGGAGCGCTGCCTAGATAGGGGAGAAGTGCGAACCAAGTACCTCAGTTTGAGGTAGTGTGGGTATTAGCCCTGGGTAGGTGATTGACAAAAAAAAGACACCCTGCCGAGTGCCTTTTTCAAAAAAATCTTTGCTTCCTACAGCTTTATCAAATCATCCGTATTCCGATCAAAAAACTGATATTCAGTTAGTGGGGAATCGGAATCTTCCAGCACTTTAATCTTGGCCTTATACTGTGCATTCCATTTTTGCAAGGTCGATTTTCCTAAGAATCCAGGCCCCTTTTTGGTAAGATAAGCCGCGAGAATAGGGTGAAGATGAATCGTCAAATCGCGATGCCCTTGGTTAATAAGGTAAGCCACATCTTTCTGAATTTCATCGCCCAGCATGATGGATGGGCCAATTTTGCCAGTGCCTTTGCAGGTCGGGCAAACCTCTGCCGTAGTAATATTGATTTCGGGGCGCAGCCGCTGCCGGGTGATTTGCATCAAGCCAAACTTGCTCAAAGGCAAAACGGTATGCCGCGCACGATCCAACGCCATAGCTTCTTCCATTGCATCAAAAATCCGTTTGCGGTTTTCTGGCAACTTCATGTCTATCAAGTCCAAAACTACTATACCACCCAAGTCGCGAAGTCTCAACTGTCGCGCTATTTCGGAAACCGCTTCGAGGTTTGTAGCTAGAGCATTTCCTTCCTGGTCTTTTTCGCCGCTACGGGTACCGCTGTTCACGTCTATCACGTGGGCCGCTTCGGTATGCTCAATGATGAGATACGCGCCAGAGGCCATGTTCACGGTTTTTCCGAAAGAGGCTTTTACTTGTTTGGTGACGTTGTAGGTATCAAAAATGTTTTGTTCGGCGGTATGCAGGCTCACGATTTCCTGTTGCTCGGGCATTATCCGCGCGATGTAGTCTTTCGTTTCGCTCATAATTCGCTTGTCGTCCACTATAATTCGTTGAAAAGAATCGCTAAGCAGATCGCGGAGGATAGAAGTGGTTTTATCCTGCTCACCCAATATTTTTTGGGGTGCTTTTGCGTCTTTAAGGTTAGTCTGTGCCTTTTTCCAGCTTTCTATTAAGTCAAGGATATCGGCATGAAGTTCGGCAGTGTTTTTGCCTTCGGCGGCGGTGCGCACGATGATGCCAAAGTTTTTGGGCTTAATGCTTTCTACAATCCGCTGCAGGCGTTTACGCTCTTCGTTTGAATGTATTTTCCGACTAACGGCGACAACATCATTGAAAGGTGTGAGCACGAGGAAGCGCCCTGGGAGCGAGATTTCGCAGCTTAATCTTGGGCCTTTGGAGGAAATAGGTTCCTTGAGAATCTGCACCATTACTTCAGGTTTCCCATGAAAAATATCGGCAATTTTCCCGCCTTTGGCGATTTCACCTTCAGTCTTGAATTTCCCAAAATCATTGCCCCAGGAAGGATTTCCTTTGGCTGCTTCTGCGGTAAATTTTAATAGGGATTTGAAGTAGGGCGACAGGTC
This sequence comes from Chitinophagaceae bacterium, assembly GCA_039935335.1. Taxonomy (GTDB): domain Bacteria; phylum Bacteroidota; class Bacteroidia; order Chitinophagales; family Chitinophagaceae; genus UBA1952. Next base: position 6,696 of record JBDTKK010000323.1, on the reverse strand, counting down.
GGTATAATGGAGGAAGGCATCTTTTTCGAAGCCTACATCCACGAATACGGCGTTGAGGCCGGGCATTACTTTGCGCACTTTACCAAGGTAAAGGTCACCCACGGAAAACTGTTCGGAACTACGGTCATAGTGCAATTCCACCAGCTTTTTATCTTCCAGTAAGGCTATTTCTACACCCTCTCCTTTGGCGGAGTTGATGATTAGTTCTTTGTTCATTTGCTACCGTCGGTATTTAAAAGCCGCCCGTGCATTCTTTAATCTTTTTAAAGAAAAATCAGGGGCTGCCAGGCAGCTATGAAGAAATATTCGCGCGTTGTTGCAGCTTACAAGGCCATTGCCTGTATGCATTCATACGAATGTGTTCGCTATCGCGGAAAATTAAGTGTACGCAAAGAAAAGATTCCAGTTAAGGTTATCCGTTTTGCGTTAAGAATCCAGGAAAGGTTGGAGAACGCTACAATGCCATACCGAACATGCTACTTCCGCAGAAGTAGCATGTTGGATAGGTACGCGCCATACGCTGCTTGTTTAAAAAACGCAGCGTGGAGTGAGAGAATTACTTCTTCTTATGACGGTTCTTACGAAGGCGCTTTTTGCGCTTGTGAGTTGCTATTTTATGACGTTTACGTTTTTTACCGCAAGGCATGGTATAATGTTGTTTTAATTTAAAAATCTACTTAAACGAGCTTATATATTCTTCTAAATCCTTCGTAAAATCGGGGTTATTTACTATGCCTTCCAGCTTGCGGAAGGTAGCAATAGCCTTATCGTTTTCACCTTTTCCTTTCTGTGCTTCGCCAAGGAAATAAAGGGCTTCTCTATTTTTTGGATCCAGCGTCAATACATGTTCCAATCGTTCTACCGCTTTGTCGTACTGTCCACTTTGAATAGACAACCTTCCTAGCAAGAGATTAGCGGGAATATTGTCAGGATTTTTGGTAATCATTTCGCGGAGAATGCTTACTCCGGCCATGGGTGCACCAGTTCCTTCAATATAAGCCGTCGCGAGCGCCAGCTTAGTGGTATCGTTGTTTGGATTTAGCGCAAGCGCCTCATTCAAATACTTTACCGCTTCTCCTGCTTCCCAAGCTGCCATGCTTGCTGTACTAGCATCATGCATCAACCCGAGGTACAATTGGCCCGCGAAGGTGAGCTTTTTTTCTGACAATGCCAAATGTGCCGCCATTCCTTTGTTCCAAGCCACCATCGGCCCCTGCTTATGTTCCATCCAAAGCTCTGCGCTTTTCTCAAAAAGGGATGCCATTTGCGCAGAATCTTTTTGCTGTGCTATTTGAGATTCAATAGCAGCCAGTTCGGTAAGTGCATGAGGTGGTAGCAAAGCTTTTGAAGCCTTGATAATGGAATCAATAGATGCGGGTTCAGCATTAGCCACCTGCCCAGCAGCGTCGTTGTGTTGGCTTGCTGCGCCCATTCCTTTTGCTCCTTTGGGAGGGGTTGTGGGCACGTAAAGAAACACAGCGACTAGAGCTGCTAGTGCGATGGCTATACTAATGTAATGTTTGGTACGCAAGCTTTATAATTGGCTCGCGAAGGTACGGAACGCTAGCTTTAGTTGAGCGCGGCAGACTCAGATTCGTTGATAGCGTTTAAAGCATCAGGAGATGTTTCTTTCAAATCATGCTCCGAAGACTTTACTGCAAGCATAAATTCCTTTGCTGGTTTAAAGGCAGGAATAAAATGCTCAGGGATATCTACTGATACTCCCTTCTTAATGTTGCGACCCACTTTCGCTGCTCTTTTCTTTAAAATAAAAGAACCGAAGCCGCGTACAAATACGGGTTCTCCTTGAATCAGAGAGCCTTTGACTTCTTTGAAAAATGTTTCCAAAGCTACCAAGATGTCCACTTTAGGGATTCCGGTTTTTTCGGCAATGCTGCTGACAACGTCTGCTTTTCTCATGGTTTTTGTTTTTTACTAGTTAATGATAGTTTTAAGGCTATGAACGCCCGCAATGTAGTGATTTTTTGATACACAATTGACGCTCAGGTCAAATGTACAGGATTATTTAAAACAGATTATAGCATTTGGCAAAAAATATTTTCCTGTAATTGCTTGAGATGAATTTTTGGACATAGCATGTGGCCTTGATTGTAATTTTGAGGTCATCAAAACATTATGGAGCAATTAGTGTCAAATGAAGCTGCCCGTCGACAAAAGTTAGTGGCCCGCTGGCTATATCTCGGCGTAGGCATGTTGGTTGTGCAAATAGCACTAGGTGGTATTACCCGACTTACAGGTTCGGGCTTGAGCATCACGGAATGGATGCCAATTTTAGGCGTATTCCCGCCACTCAATGAACATGCCTGGCAACTTGCTTTTGAAAAGTATCAAGGTATCGCCCAATTCCGCGTTCTGAATGCTCATTTTACCCTTAGCGATTTCAAAGCAATTTACTTTTGGGAATGGGCACATCGCGACTGGGCGCGGCTCGTAGGGCTTGTGTTCCTCGTTGGCTTCATCTATTTCCTTGTCCGAAAATACTTTACAAAAGGCATGGTTATACCGCTCGTAATTCTGTTTTTGTTGGGTGTTGCACAGGGAGTAATTGGCTGGATAATGGTGCGTAGTGGCCTCAACGAAACCAACCTTTATGTCAGTCACATTCGGCTTGCTGTCCACTTTATTTCTGCCCTAGTTTTGCTTTGCTACACGCTCTGGTTTGCACTTTTACTTTCGGTGCCGGAAAGCAATCGGGTTTTCAACAAAAGGCTTCAAAAACAAACCATTGCTATCATCGCTATTCTGGCTATTCAGTTGATGTACGGAGCCTTTATGGCGGGTCTGCGTGCAGCTCCTTTCGCACCTACTTGGCCTGGGATTAATGGCTCTTTATTACCCGGGCAAATCAATCATTATGGCAATCAAACTTATCACGGTATCGACCAGATTTTCAGTAATCCTTTAGCGGTACAATTTATTCATCGTTCCCTAGCATTTATCATTTTTTGGTTGATTTTTTCTTGGACTTTTTTTACCGGAAAATTGGCAAAAAGACAAGCTGCGGAAACCCTAAAAGTCTGGCATTGGTGGCCAGGAATATTTGTGTTGTTACAAGTTATATTGGGCATCCTAGCAGTAACGCACAGTATCCAAATTGTAGTCGGAAAGTTCGGTGTTTATGAGATTTTGGCAGAATCGCATCAGCTTGTCGCTATGTTGCTTCTGGTATCGCTGATTTGTAATTTATACTTACTCCGCGGTCGGCAAATTGCAGGGTAGCACTTTCTTTTTTGTAGCGATTTCTCCACATTTTTTGAAAAGAAAAAATTGCCTTTCCTGTGTCCCGTAAATTTGCCGTTATGCAGGAATATTTGGCGGGATTGAACGAACAACAACGAATAGCAGTAGAGCATATCGACGGGCCGATAATGATTATCGCTGGCGCTGGTTCGGGTAAAACTAAAGTGCTCACCACGCGCATTGCTCATCTGATGAATAGCGGCGTAGATGCGTTCAATATTCTCGCACTCACTTTTACAAATAAGGCTGCAGCGGAGATGAAGGAACGGGTAGAACTCGCCCTTGGCAACCGCGATGCTAGAAGTCTTTACATCGGCACTTTTCACTCCATTTTTGCCCGCATTATGCGTGCAGAAGCCACGCGCCTCGGCTATCCCGCCAACTTCACCATTTATGATACTGACGATGCAAAGAGTGTTCTGAAAGGCATCATCAACGAGCTAAATCTGGATGATAAATTCTACAAGCCCTCCTACGTTTACAACAGAATTTCAGCAGCAAAGAACAACCTGATTGATCCTGCTTATTACAAGACGGACAACACCATTCAGCAGGAAGATGCCCGCAGTAGCCGTCCCATGATCGGCGAGATCTATCTGCGTTACGCCAATCGTTGCTTTCGAAATGGCGCGATGGATTTTGACGATTTATTGTTCAAAATGTATCAATTGCTCACGCAGTTTCCAGAGGCTCTGGCTAAGTACCAGCACCGCTTTCGCTACATTTTGATAGATGAGTATCAGGATACAAACATTGCCCAGTACGCCATCATTAAAATGCTCGGTGCCGTCCATGAAAACATCTGTATTGTAGGCGATGATGCGCAAAGTATTTATTCGTTTCGGGGAGCAACCGTGCAGAATATCCTTCAGTTTCAGGATGATTATGAAGACGTGAAAGTGGTGAAGCTGGAGCAGAATTATCGCAGTACCCAAGCTATTTTGAATGTGGCCAACAAGGTGATTAGCAACAACAAAAATCAAATCCAGAAAAACCTTTGGACAGAGAAAGAAGTTGGCGAGAAAATTAAGCTAGTCCGCACGCTCACAGATAATGATGAAGGCCGTTTTGTAGCCGACGCCATCACCGAGATGAAGCTTCGCGACCATCATCCTAACAAGGATTTTGTAGTGCTATATCGCACGAATGCGCAGAGCCGTTCTTTTGAAGAAAGCCTGCGCCGGATGAATATTCCGTACCGCTTGGTGGGCGGTGTTTCCTTCTATCAACGCAAGGAGGTAAAAGACTTTTTAGGCTACCTCCGCGTCATTGTTAATCCGCGCGACGAAGAGATGATTAAGCGCATCATCAACTATCCTGCTCGAGGAGTAGGCAAGACGAGCATTGATAAAATAATGCTTGCTGCACACACCAGTGGTAAGACGTTTTGGGAAGTGTTGAATTTCCCTGAAATGCACGGTATTCGCGGCGCTGGCGCCAATAGCATCGCCAATTTTGTGACCATGATTTCAGCATTTGCAACAATGCTGGAGAAGGGAAATGCTTATGATATGGCCTTTGCCGTTGGTAAACAAACAGGCTTGGTTGCAGAACTTTACAATGATAAAAGTGTGGAAGGTTTGGCGCGTTATGAAAACGTGCAAGAGCTTTTAAACTCTATCAAAGAATTCACCGAAACGCCCGACGAAGAAGGGGAGCTAAGGGACAAAAGTTTGGGAGCGTATCTACAACAAATAACCTTGCTAACAGACGCGGACAAAGAGGACCCGAATAGCGATGCAGTAAAGCTCATGACCATCCACGCGGCGAAAGGTTTGGAATTTCCTTGTGTATTTGCAGTTGGGCTTGAGGAAAATTTATTTCCCTCTTCGATGAGTATGTATGACCGTGCAGATTTGGAGGAAGAGCGGCGATTATTTTATGTAGCGGTGACCAGAGCTAAAGACCGGCTTTGGGTAACTCATGCCAATAGCCGATATCGTTTTGGCTCTTTAGTGCAAAATGAGCCGAGTCGTTTTATCGATGAAATTCCGGAAGAACATTTGGATAGAAGCTTTACAGGAGCGGCGCACAAGGGTTCGGGGCCGACAAAAGCATTCGTTGGCTTTCAAAATCAGAGCTTTGAAAAAGTGCCGTCTCTAAAAAAACTAGCTGATAGATTAGCGAATGCAAAGAGTCAGTCCAATCATTTGCCGAGTGCTGATTTTAAAGCGGATGATGCACAATCGATGGAGGAAGGCATGGAAGTGGAGCATCAAAAATTTGGCTTTGGAACTATTACAGCGATAGAAGGTGCTTCAGCAAATAGAATAGCTACGATAGATTTTGGCGAGGCAATGGGCACAAAGAAAATAGTGCTCAACTATGCCAAGTTGATGATTCGAAAATCGGGAGAAGGGGCGCAGGGCTGAGCGAGAAATACAGCTTATTTGTCGAACCTTAGGGCTTTGAGCGTATAACTTTTGCCATTAGGCTTGAGCCAGATATAAACTTTAAAATCACCGTTTGCGGTAGTTAATTTGCCTATGGTAAAAGTGGCAACTTCTGCATTGGAATTGCCGGGTAGCTCTGTATCGAAATTTCTGACAGGATTTTTATTAAAGAAATCTTTTAACACTAATTCTGCCTGTACTTTGCTGTAAGTTGAAGTTGAATTATTAATAGTAATATCTACGGTAGCGGCAAAATATTTGGAAACATTGGTGGCATTCCCCGATTTTAAAGCATTTCCAACACTGGTAGCAGATACCTGCGCATAGCTTGAAAATGTAAGCAAGCTTAGCAAGTACACGAAAACCAGTTGTATAAATATTTTCTTTTTCATCCCGTCGATGCTGTCCATCTAAATAGTATGAAAATGACAGCAAATGACAGGCCAAATTTGTATTTTGAAGCATAATTTCTTACCGTTTTTAAACGATATTTGTAGTAATTAATTTTTGTATTTAAAGATTCTAATGCCTGCTGAATTAGATTTTAGACGGCGACATTGGTTGGCTGGCAATACTTTTGCACCATGGAAAGAAAAGCAATGCTTCTGGTAATGGACGGTTGGGGCAATGGAAAAGTGCCTGGTGCAGACGCTGTACAAGCTGCCAATACACCGTTTTTTGATTCTTTATATGGGAAATACCCTTACGCGGAACTTGTGACTTGCGGTGAAGCTGTTGGCCTGCCAGAAGGGCAAATGGGCAATTCTGAAGTTGGGCATCTCAATCTTGGTGCCGGTAGGATCGTGTATCAGGAACTACAGCGTATTAATATCGCCATTCGGGATGGGGAATTGAAAAGTTCTCCAGTGTTTCAAGAAGCGTTGAATCTTGCCAAAAAAACCGGGAAAACCTTGCATTTTATTGGTTTAGTTTCAGACGGTGGCGTGCATTCTCATATCAATCATTTGAAAGCGCTTCTTGATCTGGCTCAAGAAGCTTCTTGCCCCAATGTGGCCGTTCATGCCTTTACGGATGGGCGTGA
>JBDTKK010000322.1:0-5508 GCA_039935335.1 Chitinophagaceae bacterium | reverse complement strand
GCATCTTTAACTATCAAAGCTCCAAGCACTACATCACTATGGCCACTCAGGTATTTTGTGGCACTGTGCAACACGATATCAGCACCTAAATCAAGTGGATTTTGGAGATAGGGAGAGGCGAAAGTATTATCGACAACGAGCAAGGCATTTGCCTTCTTGGCAATTTGGGCAATAGCCTCAATGTCCACTATGTTGAGCAGCGGATTAGTCGGCGTTTCCACCCAAATCATTTTCGTTTTGTCGGTAACAAATTGCTGCACATTGGCCGCATCTTTCATCGGCACAAACTGAAATTTTATACCATACGCCGCAAAAATCTTAGTGAAAATTCGGTAGGTACCGCCATACAGATCATCGCTCACAATCACTTCATCACCAGGCTGTAGCAATTTGATAGCACCGTCTGTAGCGGCCATTCCGGAAGCAAAACACAGCGCATGTGTTCCGTTTTCTATAGCAGCAAGCGCATCTTGCAAGGCTGTACGTGTGGGGTTGTGTGTGCGGGAGTATTCGTAGCCTTTATGGTTGCCTGGAGCAGCTTGCACGTACGTGGAAGTCTGATAGATAGGGGTCATTATCGCACCGGTTGTCGGGTCTGGACTAACGCCGGCATGAATCATTTTGGTACCGAGTTTGAGTTGTTTCTGCATTATTAAGTCTTTAGGGGCGCAAAGGTAAGGGTAACGTAAAAGGCAAAAGGTAAAAGGTAAAAGACAAAGGCAAAAAGCAAAATATCGGTTTCGACTGAGCTGAGAGCAGGTAAAATGTGCTGGATGACTGAGTTGCCGAAGTCAATTCGTCAACAAAAAATATAAAATTCGGAACATATGCGAACCCATTCTCGATGCTGCCCAAATTATCTGGAAAAGAAAGATGGAGAACTTTGAGCTTGAACATTAACGACGAACCTTTGGCGTTATATTCATACTTTCCGGTTGAAAGCTGGAATAAAAAAATTGCTCAAAACTTCCCGATTACCTTTGCTGTAAATACTTTTATTTTACAAAGAACCAAAATAGGAAAATGACCTCCTTCACAAAACTACTTATACTTATTATATTTATTCCTATTAATCAGGTTTTTGCCCAGGATATTAAAGTCGATAAAAGCTCTGGACTTGTTCAAGTGGATGGTCAGGACGTATTTTATCTGAAAGCAGCGAATAAGGTACTCTGGCAAAAAGATTATTCGCTTACGAACATCGACGGGGAAGAACTCGCTTACTTGAAAGCCGAACAGGGGCGTGAATGGAATAGTGCCAGTCGCCAATATCAGGATGCGACTTATTTTGGTGTAACCTTTTCAAAGAGCGGCAATTATTGTGAATTACATGGTTTCACTTCGCTTTCAATAATAAAAAGCCTTTCAAAAACTATCGTTTCCGCGCACTTGGTGCAGAATGGACAAATCAGTACAGAGGCTGAACAAAAGTTCATTGTGATGCACAACGGCACTTTTCTACATAATCCTAATGTTGTGCCGCAAGTGGTGATCAATGTTCCTGTATCTCCAATCACTCAGCAAACTTCAACAACATCAATACCTCCGGAAATAAGCTTGAGTAAGGAGAAAATTTACAATCACGACCAATTAATTGGAACATTTCGGCAGACTGAAAAAAATAGCACAATTACGATTACCGTTTATAACACAGGTGACGCAGAAGTGACCCGCGCGTCCCATTCGGGGGAAGACGACTGGCGCATTTCACCTCAAGGGAAAACCATCCGTTTTTACGCTGAAAAATCTTTGGAAAAGTTGTTTGCGTCTTTGGTAAGTCAGGGAGTTTTTTAAACGAAGAAGGATTTTTCATTTCCCGCTTCTTTGCTAATGGATGAAACCATTGGAAATGAATCCTTTTTAGTCGTCTTTTTCGCAGAGCAAAAGGCGAACATGGAGCTACAATTCTGCTGTTTTATAAAAAGCAAAAGGAAGGTTAGGCTCTAATTGAAACCATTTTCCCTTGCAGGAAAGAGAACTAGAGAGGGAAAGGCTATTGGTTTCGAAGCTGCGATTGAGGGTCGGAGCTTCGCGGAAAATAGGAGAGTCAAAAATTTCACTTCGTCATGAGCGTGGCGGGACAATTGCAATAACGAACACAGGAAGTCTCAAATAGAACTAAGCAAAAATTAATCAATCCTATCCAAGGAGAATGCCTTCGACAAATTCTCGCTCATGTTCGTTATCCAAGAAATATCGCTGGAATCGGTGAACAGGTGAAAACCATCCTTATTAAAATCCATCTTGGTAGGGTTTCTGTAAGCCTCATTAAGATTAAAAATAATGCGCATTGTGGCACTGCCGCCATCGAGCTGAATACCATGTAGGGGGATTTCAACATTAGTCAAAGCCCTATCCGTACCAAGTTGTAAATTCAAAGGGCGCGATACACCTGCTGCATCTTTAAAATTTCCCTCATTTTTGAAGAAGATATAGCCTGACTTCTCATCCAAAAACATGCCTTTCGAAGAATCAAGAACACCCCCCTGTGCAAGGGTATGATTGTGGGCGCTATCAACGCCAATATCGAAGTTCAATGATTTAAAAACGCCGTTGGGAATCGAATCTAATGTGATGCTCCAGGAAGATGAATCTGCGGCATCAACCAGCAAATATTTTCGAAAACTAAACACGGAATCATCACCTCGAACCAGGCGAAAATTCGAGACATAATATTTGAGTAATGTAACGCTGTAGGTATTTCCAGAGGCATTCAGATAAATCATCTCACCGAATTTGATTTTGAAATTGCCCACCGAATTTTCAAAACGAAGGGTGACTTTCGAATAAGGTGAATCGGATTTTCCACCGTTATTCCGGCAAGCCGTAAAGCCAAGCGAAAAAAGCAAAACAGCAAGTATTGAGAACTTGAATTTGGCCTGAATCTTCATAGGGAGTAAATATAAATTCTGAGGATTTTTTTACTAAAAGAAAGCAGCCCCGGATAAGAAGCTGCTTTCTGAATCTCACTTTCTAAAAAAACTACTTACAAAGTACGTTTCACTTCTACCTCGTCAAAGCCTTCAATAATATCACCGACTCTAAGGTCTTCAAATTTCTTGACGCTCAAACCACATTCGTAGCCAACATTCACATCCTTCACGTCATCTTTAAAACGTTTCAAGGAAGCAAGTTCACCGGTGTGAATCACAATACCATCGCGGATGATATTCACCTTGGTGTTCCGGGTAATCTTTCCGTCGGTCACGTAGCAACCTGCAATGGTGCCCACACCCGTGATTTTATAAACTTCACGAACTTCCACATTGGCCACAATTTTCTTCTCAACAGATGGTTCAAGAAGGCCTTCCATCGCACCCTTAATATCGTTGATTGCGTTGTAGATGATGCTGTAGGTGCGGATTTCAATATTTTCCTGCTCTGCAAGTCGGCTTGCCTGAAGCGTTGGCCGAACCTGGAAGCCGATGATAATTGCATCGGATGCAGCAGCGAGATTCACGTCACTTTCAGTAACGGCACCTACGCCTTTCATCACCACATTCACGGCAACTTCCGGAGTTGAAAGTTTCTGCAAGGAGTCGGAAAGGGCTTCCACCGAACCATCAAAGTCACCCTTGATGATAACCGGCAATTCCTTAAAGTTTCCAAGAGCCAAACGACGACCGATTTCATCCAGCGTAAGATGTTTCCGTGCGCGGATACCTTGCTCACGCATAATCTGACTGCGCTTATTAGCAATGGCTTTAGCTTCATTTTCGTCTTCGAACATCTTGAATTTCTCACCCGCTTGCGGTGCACCATTCAAGCCTAACACTTGCACAGGAGTAGAAGGTCCGGCACTTGTTACGCGTTGTCCGCGCTCATTGAGCATGGCTTTCACTCGTCCCCAGTTTTGACCGGAAACAATCATATCGCCTTGGTTCAGCGTACCGTTTTGCACAAGGATTGTGGCTACATAACCACGACCTTTATCCAAGGAAGCTTCAATAACAGAACCACTTGCATCGCGGTTCGGATTGGCTTTCACGTCTAATAGTTCTGCCTCGAGGCCAATTTTCTCAAGAAGAAGGTCAATATTCAGTCCTTGCTTCGCTGATATTTCTTGGCTTTGATATTTACCACCCCACTCTTCTACCAGAATGTTCATAGCGGAAAGTTGCTCGCGGATTTTCTCAGGATTAGAACCTTCTTTATCTATTTTATTAATCGCAAAAATCATCGGAAGCTGTGCAGCCTGGGCGTGTGAAATAGCCTCCTTGGTTTGAGGCATGATGGCATCATCCGCAGCTATTACAATTACTGCAACGTCGGCCACCTTCGCACCACGCGCACGCATCGCCGTAAAGGCTTCGTGCCCCGGAGTATCAAGGAAAGTGATGCGTTTTCCGTTTTCTGTTTGTACCTGATAGGCGCCAATGTGTTGGGTAATGCCTCCTGCTTCCCCAGCCACCACGTTTTCGCGGCGGATATAGTCGAGCAAGGACGTTTTACCATGATCAACGTGACCCATAATGGTAACAATTGGCGCACGGGCAATCATCAATTCCGGATCCTCTACTTCTTCCTCAGTATCCTGATCAGCTTCTTGTTCAAGATTGATGAATGATGCTTCATACCCAAACTCTCCGGCCACGAGTTCTATCACTTCTGCATCCAAACGTTGGTTGATGGACACCATGATGCCCAAGCCCATACACTTCGAGATAACGTCTGCGAAAGACACGTTCATCAGGTTCGCCAAATCACTTACCGAGATAAATTCTGTTACCTGAAGTTGGTTGCCTTCGCCAATATTGTCCAGCGCAGCCCGCTTTTCGGCCATCATTTCGCGCTTATCACGGCGATATTTACCCTTATTGCCTTTATGACCACGGCCACCGGCAAGACGTGCTTGCGTTTCCTGAATTTTCCTTTGAATTTCTTTGCTGTCCACCTCTTGTGGCTTGCCATCATGCGGGCGTCCAACGCCTGGAGTGCCGCCTGGCCCACCAGTTCTGCCACGTCCGGCACCTCCTGGACCGCTATGTCCGCCGGGGCCACCGCGCCTATCGCCGGGGCGGCCTCCTCCAGGAGTAGCGCCAATAGTTACGCTGCTGCTACCACCGGCACCTGCTGGTCTTGCACCATCGCGCTTAGCTATTGGAATACGCTTACGATCACGCTTGCCGCCGCCGCCGCTCTTTTCAGGCACGGGAAGCTCGATACGACCAATAATTTTTGGCCCGGAAAGCTGGGGAGCTTTCATGCCAATATGTTCTGGCTTTATTTCTTCCGGCTTTGGAATTTCCGACTTTGAAACGCTTGGTGCTGGCTTTGTTGGCTTCGGAGCGACTGTTGGTTTATGCGCTACTTCAACTTTCTTTTTTACAATCGGCTTCTTGCTTGCAGCAGTTTCTTTGGATGTAGTAGATTTCTTTGTTGCTCCTTTCTTCGGCCTTGAACTCTGGTTGAGGCTTGCAAGGTCAATTTTTCCAAGAATATGAGGTCCACCTAGCTTTGGAGCTTTGGTTTCGATATGAGTTTCGACTTCAACCGGAGGTATTACCG
>JBDTKK010000321.1:0-9821 GCA_039935335.1 Chitinophagaceae bacterium | reverse complement strand
AAACTCCGGGCAATGCTCGGGCAAAAAACAGAACAACAAATGGAACAACAAGAACAATTTTTAGCAGAAAACGCTAAGCGCGAAGGCGTCATCACCACACCAAGTGGTTTGCAATACGAAATCCTTCAGGAAGGTACCGGCGAGAAGCCAGGCCCTACTACCCGTGTCACGGTTCACTACGAAGGCAGCCTGAGCAATGGCAATGTGTTTGACTCGTCATACAAGCGCGGTCAGCCCGCAACTTTTGGTGTTAATCAAGTAATTACCGGCTGGACAGAAGCCTTGCAAATGATGCCCGTAGGCTCTAAGTGGCGCTTGTTTATCCCTTCAGAATTGGGTTATGGAAGCCGTGGTGCGGGGGGCAGCATTCCGCCAAACGCCGCGCTGGTATTTGATGTGGAGCTGTTGAGTATGTCTTGAGTCTTAGATTGACTTCTTCATAAAAATGGTTCGTGTCTTCACGAACCATTTTTTTTGCGAGCCACTTTCCCGATCCTTAGTGCTCTCTTAGTGTTCTTAGTGCCTTAGTGGTTAAGCTCCCAACACCAAAGCTCTCAAAGCCTCATGAATCAACCCATTTGTAGCTAAGGTTTCCTTATCCATTGCCGTACCCTGCTTCCCTGAAAAGTCCGTCACGTTTCCGCCCGCTTCCCGCACAATCAAATAGCCCGCCGCAATATCCCAGGGACTCAAATTCGACTCCCAAAAACCATCAAAGCGACCGCAGGCTGTCCAGCAAAGGTCTAAGGCGGCTGAGCCTAAACGTCGCACTGGCAGCCCCTGAAGAATAGCGCGTTCAAATGCTTTTATCGGATGTTCTTTTCCTTCGCGGGCATGGTAGGGAAAGCCGGTAACCAAACAAGCTCTTGCGAAATCAGATTTCTTGGAAACCTTGATGGGCTTGTCATTCAGCGTAGCACCTTTACCTTTTTCCGCAAAGAATAATTCCTTCATCATCGGATTATAAACGGCGCCAAGCAGCAATTCATTTTTATAAGAAAGAGCAATGCTGATGCAGCAAAGTGGAATGCCGTGAGCAAAGTTTACCGTGCCATCAATTGGATCCACAAACCAAACGTAGTCGGAATGCTTTTCCAACAAACCTGCTTCTTCACTTAGAATAGTATGATCAGGAAATGCTGCACGAATAATATCGATAATCGCACGTTCAGCTTCGGTATCTACTTCCGTCACCAGATTGTTGATGCCATCCTTATGGTCTATCTGAAAGCTTTGGTGGAAGCGGGTTTCGACGATTTTACCTGCAGCGTTCATAGCCTCGAGAAGTACCTTTTTGAATTGTTCCATAGTTATAGTTTCATTGCGCGACCGAGGTAATATTCAATCACTTTTAGTCGGAAAATCAGGTCGTATTTAGCACTCACTGCGGCAGCATCGGCCTTAAATTGACTATTCTGCGTCACTAGGTATTCAACCGTATTGGTCAATCCTAAATCGTAACGCTTTTCGGCGAAGTCGTAGGCTGTTTGAGCCGCATCCTGGGCGCGTATTGCAGCCTTATATTTTTCTGATGAACTCGTAGCGTCGTTCACAGCTTTATAGATGTCTTGCTTCAATTTCAACTCGGTGCTGTATTCTGTCAGTCGTTGGGATTCCATAGAAACCTCTGCTTGCCTCACGGCAGACTGTGCGCTCCATCCATTAAATAAAGGCACGTTCAAATTGAGGGAATAGGTCTGCCGAAGGTTGTTGTTGTATTGGTCAAAATACGGTGTCGTTCCCAGCACAGGCACCGTGTATTGAGGAGCGTTAATAGGGTATTGCGTGCCGCCTACATCTACATTACCGATGAACTGTGTGCCGCTCTGGACGGGTGTTCCATAGTCTTTGTAGGTGGTGGCGAAGTTGGTGCCCACCTGTGCATTTGCCGTGATGGTCGGCCACAAATTCCCCTTCGCTGCTTGATATCCTTTTTGGGCACTTTCCACTTTGAGCTGGGCACTTTTTACACCGCCAAAATGTTTGTGTGCTTCTTCATAAACGTCTTCAGCGGAATAGCTCGAAAGTTCGGCAAGCTCCGCAAGATTCACTTCAGGTGGCTGGATTTCAAAGGGTTGTTCGAAGTCCAGATTCAACAAAGCCTTAAGGTCGAGAATGGCAGCATTATAATCGCCGATGGCGGAGATGAGCGCACTACTATCCGAGGCAAGCTGGGAGCTTAATTGCGCCACATTCAGTTCCGGCACGCGCCCTGCGTCTGCGAATTTTCTGGTCTGGGAATATTGCTTTTCCGAGAGGTCAACTTGCTTTTGTGCCACGCCGATTTGCTCTTTAGCCAGCAATGCCCGGAGAAATCCGGTAGCCACATTGAGCGAAACATCATCCTGCAACTGTGATACATCGCTTTGTGCAGCCTTATGCGCAAGGTCGTTTTTAGCGATGGTATTCCGGCGTTGAAACCATCCAAAAAGCAAGACATCCGCTTGGCCGCCGAGCGAAGTAAACTGATAACTGCCGCTCACAAATTGGTTGGTCGTTGGGTCAATGGAACGTCCGTAAGAAATACCGTAACCCGTGCTGACATTAGCATTGGGCAGTTGAGAGAGTTTGCTTTGTCGCAAAGTCAAAGCAGCCAGCCGTTCATTCAATTGGCTTTGCTGAATGGAGATATTATGTGCCAGTGCATAACTCACGCAGCGTTGCAGCGACCAGCTATCATCACCCGTAGCAGCGGAAAGTGTGCATGGAATTGCCAAAAGGAAGGCGAGAAAATATTTCATAAGCGTGGAAGGGACAAATTTAAGGCTTGATACCAACGCTGTTTTGGCTTTCTAAGATTGCTTGAAGAAGCAGGAGCGGCAACGTGCTTCATAAATGTCGAGTTCGCCTAATAGAATGGTATCTGCTTGTTCCGTTTTTCTGTAGGAATAGGAAGCCAATCCACCGCATTGTGCGCAGATGGCATGGAGCTTGGTGATGTGTTCGGCGCGAGCCAATAGTTGGGGTATTGAGCCAAATGACTGGCCTTTAAAATCCATATCGAGTCCGGAGATAATCACGCGCATACCTTTGCGGGCAAGCGTTTCAGCAACATCGGGAAGTCCATCATCAAAGAATTGTGCTTCGTCAATGCCAATTACTTCCGCCTCACCAGCGAGCAATAAAATACTGGTAGAGCTGTCCACAGGTTTGCTGCGAATTCGTGTTTCGGTATTGTGGGCAACAATGTATTCAGGATGATAGCGAGCGTCGACGGCGGGTTTGAAAATCTCAATTCTCTGCCCCGCAATCTGGGCACGACGTAGGCGGCGAATAATTTCTTCTGTCTTTCCGGAGAACATAGAGCCACAGATTACCTCTATCCATCCGCTGGATTTGCCTTTGTGTTGCGGTTCCAAAAACATTGACACTTATTTCGAAGCTTTGGTTTTTACCTTTAAAAAAGTCCTTAGAGAAATCCGCAAATCATTGCGACAGCAGAAGGAGACAAAAATAGCTTTCGTGCTTTGCATTGAAGGAAGGAATTGACATCCATTTCTAAAGCCAAAAATTGACAGACAATATGCGCATACCTACCCTACTTCAACAAATAAAAACGCTGGCTGAATCGACTGAACCTCGCAACATTATTGATGTGGATTTGATGTTGGATTATACCCGCGTGCTCTATGCAGATTTGCTCGAGTGGCGCAGTCAATTGGCACCCAAAAACTTCCGCCCTGAAGTCAGCAATCGCGAACCAACGCTAGATGAATTGACTGAAATGATGTTGGCAAGGGAACGAGAGGAAACTATTCCGCCCACCAATCATCAAACTGTGGCAACGATGTCAGAACCGGAAGAAGAAGCGGAATTGATAGAAGAAAAAACAGTGTTGCCGGAAATTTCGGAAACGGAACACTACGTGGAAGAAGCACCGCCAGTGCAGGTAGTAGCGGAGTCCCTCACAAACTTCCGACCCGAACCAGCACCAATTATCCCAGTGATTAAGCCGGCCGAAGCTATAAGGTTTACTACTGCTTCCTCCGATATCCGCACGATGATAAACATCAACGAGAAGTATCAGCTTATGTCGGAGTTATTTGGGAATGACAAGGCAGGATATGAAGGAGCCCTGGATAAAATCAATCTTGCAGAAAATGCAGAAGAAGCTTCAAACTGGCTACAGGAGCGGCTTTGGGTGACGGAAGAACAGAAAGAAGTGGCGCAGGCTTTCTATGATTTGATAAAGATTTTCAAGAAAGGATAGCGCTTCGAGTCCTTATTCGAAGTAAATCTCTTCCGATTTCTTCTTGAAAATAGGAATGTAAATTCCACCTCTTAAGCCAAAGAGAATATCGAGGCGCGAGGCATTGTCGGTGCGACGCACATCAAACAAATAATCGCGACGACCTCTCGTAAAACCGGCTAAAATATCCAACCCGAGATGGAAGTTGATGAAGCCTCCTTTGTCAAACATGTTGAACCCGGCAAACTGCTCTAAAAACCAACCATTTGTCAATCGGTCGTATCCTTTTTCATAATCTCCACGAACTTGTGGAATCGTCTTATCTACATCGGAAATGTCGATGCGGTGTTGCATAAAACCCGCACCGGTGAGCAGCAAAATGCCCGTGTTGGGACTGCGCTTATTGACTGGAAAAATCTTTCCGCCTTGCAAAGCGATTGCGTAGCCGCGTTCAAAAAGGCCGACAGCAATGCGTTGTCCATCTTGATTAATAAATAGACCATTCTTGTCTGAAACGCCTACCAGCAGCGAATCTTGACGAATCTTATTGCCCTGAATGAAATCACATTTCGCTCCAAAAAACCAATTGGATTTCGTCTTGTACATCACAGAAGGACCAAAGCGATAGGAAGTACCGAAGCGTTTGGCCATGTCCGCAGCAGGAAAGTCTATATCACCATTAAAGCCGAGCACTAATCCCTTTCTTTTCGGCTCTTGCGTCCCTCCAAAAAGGGCATCTTGCGCTTTGGCGCTATGGAAAATGAAAAGACTCGCTAGGAGCACCAATACGGTATAACGCATAAAATTAGGCAGTGCCAAAGGTAAGGGAGGACGCTGCCTGTCTGGCGAAACGTAGCCTATCTGGATTTCTTACTTTTTTGAATGGCTTACTTTTGCGCCCAATAAATTTCAATCCTCCCATGCAGCCCTTGCAAATGGTTGACCTCAAGCGTCAATATCAAAAGATAAAACCCGAAATCGACGCAGCTATTCAGCATGTCGTGGAAAGTGCAGCCTTCATTAATGGCCCGGAAGTCGGTGCTTTTGCAAAGGAAATGGAGGCTTATCTCGGCGTGAAGCATGTGATACCCTGCGCCAATGGAACGGATGCCTTGCAGATTGCTTTGATGGCTTTGGATTTGAAGTCTGGCGATGAAGTTATCACACCATCATTCACTTATATCGCCACCGTAGAAGTAGTTGCTTTATTGGGTTTGAAGCCTGTTTTTGTGGATGTAGATGCTGATACTTTCACCATGAATATCGATTCGGTGAAGGCGGCGATTACACCAAAAACTAAGGCGATTATTCCCGTTCATCTTTATGGTCAATGCGCCGACATGGAGCCACTGTTGCGGCTTTCAGCAGAAATGAATATCCCTTTGATAGAGGACAATGCGCAGGCGATTGGCGGGACTTATACCTTTTCTGATGGACGAACTGTGAAGAACGGTACGATGGGATTGGTGGGTTGTACTTCCTTCTTCCCTTCCAAAAACTTGGGTTGTTATGGTGATGGCGGAGCGATGTTTACCAATGATGATGTCCTCGCAGAAAAGCTACGCATGATTGCCAATCACGGCCAGAAAGTGAGGTACTATCACGAGGTTGTTGGCTGCAATAGTCGACTGGATTCTATACAAGCAGCGGTGTTGCGCATCAAGTTGCGGCACCTCGATGAATACTGTGATGCACGGCGTAATGCTGCGGATTTTTACGATGCTGCTTTTGCCGAAAACGAACATATTGTTACGCCATTTCGTGCTCCTTATTGCAAGCATGTTTTTCATCAATACACTTTGCAGTTGAAAGGCGTAAATCGGGATGCGCTTGTTGCAGCTTTGGCTGAAAGGTATATTCCTTCAATGATTTACTATCCTGTCTCCAGCCATCAACAAAACATGCTGAAAGCCTTTGTGGATGCGGATTTCAGCCTGCCAACAACGGATTATCTCAATAGTTGTGTGATATCATTGCCCATTCATACCGAATTGACAGAAGAGGAATTGAAGTTTATTACGGAAGGTGTTTTAGAGAGCATCGCCACACAAAATAAAGTAGCATGAAACTGACGCCTACCCCTATTGCCGACCTGCTTATCCTGGAGCCAAGAGTATTTGAAGATGCTCGTGGATACTTTTTTGAGTCCTTTAATTGGGAGGCATTCCGCAAGCTGACGGGACATAAAACCGATTTTGTTCAGGACAATCAGGCGAAGTCCAGCAAAGGCGTTTTACGCGGACTTCATTATCAAAATAATCCGACTCCACAATCAAAATTGATTAGGGTTTTGGAAGGAAGGATTTGGGACGTAGTTGTCGATATCCGGAAAGGAAGTGCCACCTACGGCGAATGGTATGGCATTGAATTGAGTGCCGAAAATCGCAAACAGCTATTAGTTCCGCGCGGCTTTGCACATGGTTATTCGGTGCTTAGTGATACCGCCGAAATCATGTACAAGTGCGACAACTATTACGATAAAAGCGCCGAAGCTGGTATCGCTTGGAACGACCCGAGTTTGAATATTGATTGGAAAATAGACCTTGCAGAAGTGCTTGTTTCGGACAAGGATAAAGTGCAGCCTTTGATGGCTGACGCGATAAATAATTTTTAGAATGGACTCTGCTAAGACTTCATGTTGACGAACTGAAGTGGCAGGTCGAGGCTGCTTGATTTACAAAGTTGAATCACGTCTTGTAGCTCATCGATTTTCTTGGCGGTTACTCGGATCACATCGTCCATGATGGCGGCTTGAACTTTAAGACCACTGTCTTTTATTAGCTTCACAATCTTCTTGCTCATGTCTTTGTCGATACCGTTTTTAATCGGAACAGCCTTGCGGAGATGTTTGCCTGAAGCACTAAATTCCTTGCTCATGTCAAAGGCATTTGCTTCGATGCCCTGGCGCATGCTTTTAGTGAGGAGAATATCCTCAAGTTGCTTCATTTGCATGTCGCTATCCGTCTCCAGATTGATGACATTTTCCTTTTTATTGAGCTCTACAGAAACGTGGCTTCCTTTAAAATCATAACGATTTTCCACTTCTTTTTTTACGATGTTAATCGCGTTGTCGAGGGTTTGTAAATCTATTTTGGAAGCGATGTCGAAGGATGGCATAAGTTGTAATTTTTAGAAGGTTGGTAAAGTAGGCAAATTTAGGATGCCTTAGACTCTCTAAGTAACGCCGCGTGAGGGATTGCAGCGGTCTCGGCTTAGCCGAGATTCTTCGCCATCGATGGTGTTCAGGTTAGAGCGGAGGCTGCTGGGCGAAGAAAAAGGGTAACTATACCAAGTTACACCCGAACCAATAAAATAGATTTTTGAAGCACCCAAAAGGGTGTTTTTTATTTAGGGCTATTCAGGCTTCTTAGCCTTATCCTTGCCCTTATTCTCCGCGTCCTTCACAGATGCCTTAATCACGTCCATAAAGCTGCCTTTGACGGCTAGTTTATCATCGTACTTCTTAGGCCGCTCTTTAGTTGGTTTTTGCGCTTTTGCCATAATGCAAAGGTAAAGATTATGGCTTTAATTCAGTATTTTGCTCGTGTCATTAGACCTATATTTGTCACAGTATTGTCCTATTATTGTATGTTGAATTCATTTCTTTGTCTCCTTTTTGATTTTTACCCTTATCTTAGCAAGAGAGCTAAGATAAGGGTATTTTATTTTAATATGTATATGTTAGGCGAGGAAAATTATTTGCCCTAACGACTCTTTAAATTAGAGCGGTTTTAGTGCTTATCTTGCATCTATAAACGGAAAGAAAATGAACTTTTTGAGCGATATAGAACGGCAGACTTTAATAAAACTACATACCTCCATTATTGAAGATGCAAGGAATACAATAGGTGCCTCTACTAAGAAGCTCATGGAATCTACTACAAGATTAGTAGCTCTAGAAAACTATTCTATTGACGAAAAGGAGCTTACTGTTAGAATTCATGGCGGTTTAATCCAAACCATGACGTTGTCTGAAAAAGTTGTCTTTGTTTTGATAAAACAGGGCAAAATTGCTACTACACGAGAAATCGCTGAATTAATTGTTGCCGAGAACCCTGAAGAATTAAATGGTATTGACCTCGGAACTTTGGTAAGTAGGATTAGTGCTACACTAAAGCAAAAGTTTGATAAGGGAGATACTTTTAGCCGGGCGACAATAGATAAAGAAATTTACTATGGGTTAGGTTCGTGGTTTGAAAATGGTGCTGTGGTACATGCATTCGTTCCTAAATCGGCTCCATTTAAATTAGAATATCTAGAAGATAATGTATTGGATGATAGAAAATAAAAAAGCCGCGAAGGCGGCTTTAAAAAGAACGTTAGCTTTCGTGAAGGTTTGCTAACACAACGGGTCGTCTAAATCGGAATAGGACGCAGGTCTTTCAAACCTGAAATCTAAGTTCGAATCTTAGAACGTTGCAATGCTGTTTGTTTTGACGGACTTTCAGCAGACATAGAAGTAAGGAATGAAACTGTATCCGTTCCTGCACCTCAGATTACACTCACTCCTTCATTTGGAGTCCCTCATTAGGAGCGAGAAGTGTACTGGGGCTTCTTTGTTTTTACAAATGTAGTCTTTTTTTTAAGAAACCGAGAAAACTATTTTTGTCTTGATAGTTTCCTTGGTTTATTTTCTACGCGGTCGGCACATCGTCAGGATTTATTTCTTCTAAGAACTCATAGCCTGTTGGTTCATTTGGAATACCAGACGCGATCCCTTCGCCAGTGCGGTATTCAATGATGTGCTTTCCTGTCAATTCGTTGTAGGTTATGCGCGGTGTTCCGCTTTTCCTTACTACTTCATTGAACCGCTCCAAATTGGACACCTTGCGGTTATTATAACGAAAGCCAAACTCTAAACAATACCGCTGTAAATGCTGTGGACTCATGTAGTGGTAAATGCCTACGTAGCCGCGTTTTAATTGTGACCAAAAGTTTTCGATATTCTGTGTATGAAATTTGGTGTCGCCAACTTTCTTTACGTACTCACCTGCGGAGTGGTTTACAGAAAAGTGCTGATACTTTTCTTTTACCGAAGCATAGCCAGCGAATGAGTCTGTATTGATTATTGCAGTGCTAGAAACATTCTTGTCAATGATAGCATTTAGGGTTTCGGAAGTAACATCATTTGCTACAAACGTTATCACCTTGCCACCGCGCTGCATTAAACCAACAACAGGTGTTTTGTCTTGCTCACCTGCGCTGTAATCTATCCGCTTATTTGCGTGCCGATTCTTTTGTTTGCCGCCTACAAAAGTTTCATCCACTTCTATCATACCTTCTAGTAGTTCAGGTTGTGTCTCAGCAAGCATTGTACGAATTTTGTGATTGAGTAACCACGCTGTTTTTTGAGAAACACCGATGCGTGTTCCAAGTTCAATTGAGCTAATCCCTTTTTTAGAGGTTGTGATTTCGTAGATAGCCTGAAACGATTTGCGCAATTCAACTTTTGAACCTTCAAAAATAGTTCCTGTGCGAACCGTGAAGGGCAATTTACACGCGCTTTCACTGCAACGATAAGAAGGAATATCTTGGAATTTTCCGCGCGGTTTTACGCTGTATGGGTTCTTAATTGAAGCACAGTGCGGACACACTGGAACACCTGCCCAGCGCGACTCTTCGTAGCTTTTGT
>JBDTKK010000320.1:0-2711 GCA_039935335.1 Chitinophagaceae bacterium | reverse complement strand
CGATTCCTTCATCTTGTTTAGCCCCTTGATTGGGAATGGTACTGCTAGAAATGAAATCGCTTACTTCGTGCCATAAGATTCCTCGTTACCGATGCCCAATTTCCCAACAACAAATACTAGAATCGCTATTTCCCGCCAAACACCAAATCCCTCGCCCGCACTGTCTGCTCAAAAACCTCTTTAAAAACGCCACGTTCCGCTATTGACAAGCTTTTCCCACGACGAGCCATCATCCTATCTGCCGTATTCATGGCCTGCGGCAACTGGTAAGTACTCATTCCGGCTGCTCCGCCCCATGAAAAAGAGGGGATAAACTTTTCAGGAAATTCTCCTCCCCAAATATTGCAGGACACGCCTACTACCGAGCCGGTATTGAACATCGTATTGATGCCGCATTTGCTGTGGTCGCCCATCAACAAGCCGCAAAACGTCAGCTCGGTTTTTACTGATCTTTCCGCCGCTTCATCCCAAATTTTGATGCTGTCATAATTGTTCTTGAGGTTGGAAGCATTGGTATCCGCACCAAGGTTGCACCATTCGCCAATCACAGCATTCCCCAGAAAGCCATCGTGGCCTTTATTGCTATTTCCAAAAAAAACTGTGTTGCTGATTTCCCCACCCACCTTGCATTCCGGGCCAATTGTGGTGCCGCCGTACACCTTTGCGCCCATCTTCAAAGTAGCACCTTCGCAGAGCGCAAAGGGCCCGCGAATGAGGCAACCTTCCATCACTTCTGCACCACGACCAATATACACAGGCCCTGTTGTTGCATTGATGATTGTGCCAGGTTGGATTGTAGCTTCATCTTCAATAAAAATTTCCGAACCCGAAACCGTTACATCCGCCGGAATAGGCGCTGAACTACGCCTGTCTGTAAGCATTTCAAAATCGTTTTTCAACGCGTCTTCATTCTTCGAGAAAATATCCCAGGGCTTTTCCAAAAAATTAATTTCTTCAGAAAAAGAATTGGATTCGAGTCCTTTTGCGAAGCTTTCTAAAGTGGAGAAAGCTGGTAAAGCTTGATGAATTCTTAGCGCGAGCAACTTTCCATCCGAATAAAGTGCAGCACCAAAACTTAGGCTATATATGGCTTCCAACAAGGCTTTGGAAGGAAATAAACTTCCGTTAATCAACAAGAATTCATGACCAATGCTGGGCAAACTCAATTCCTGCAAATAAGGTTCGGTAAGCGTACTACTTTCCCTAAGATTCAGCGTATGCTCCCAACGCTCACGCATCGTGAGGATGCCACAACGGATATCCGCAATAGCGCGAGTATGCGTGAAAGGGAATAGGGATTTCCGGGAAGAGTCGTCAAAAAGTACTAATTGCATAAAACAAAAAAATCCCGCCAAAAGTCGGGATTTATAAAACGTTGAAAGAGGTGTATTATTTCGCTTTTTTCGCGTAGCGGTTGCGGAACTTCTCGATACGGCCTGCGGTATCTACAAACATGTTTTTGCCGGTGTAGAAAGGGTGGCTCATGTGCGAAATCTCCACTTTTACCAGCGGATATTCTTTACCGTCTTCCCACTGAATGGTTTCAGTAGTATTGGCTGTAGAGCGCGTTAGGAAAGCATACTCATTACTCATGTCCTTAAATACAACTGGACGGTAATTTTTAGGATGAATGTCTTTTTTCATGTTGGTCTTTATTGTGCATGGGGCCTGCCATGCGATGAAGGCATTTTTTTAACGGCTGCAAAAGTACGGATTTCTTTAGAAAATCAGCTCTTTTTCTTAACTAATTTATCTATGTCGGTTGCAGGGTCTGCTCCCATCGTGTATTTGGCGATTATTTTACCATCCGGCCCAATCAAAAAGGATTGCGGAATGAATTGAACGCCATAAATCTGTGCGCCTTTACTGTTCCAAGAACCAAGGTCGCTCATGTGATAAGGCCAGCTCAATTGGTCTTGCGCAATAGCAGCCACCCAAGCAGCTTTTTCCTTGTCGAGAGACAAACTCACAATCGTGAAACCCTTCTTGGCGGTAGGAAATTTCTGGTCTTTATACTTGTTGTACATTGCCACAATCTCGGGAGAGGCACGGCGGCAAGGGCCACACCAGGATGCCCAGAAATCCAGCAACACTACTCTACCCTTCGTGATTTCAGAGAGCTTTAAAATCTTTCCGTCAGGATTAGGAAAAGCTAATTCTGGGGCTTTTTGTCCCACATTTATCTTGTGGTTGGTATAGTCTTGCGCGAAGCCGACAGAGCTGGATGCCAGCAATACAGCGCAGGCGAAAATGATTTTCTTCATTTTTTCGAGATAAAAATTTTGGGCAAGTTAGGTTTAATCAGGAAACTGAAGTGTCAAGCCATCGTAAGCAAGTTGTATGCCCTCGGGCAAGCCTTTGTTTACTTCTTCATGAAGACCTAATTGATGCGAAATATGCGTGAAATAGGTGTTTGGCGCAGCTAAATCTTGAGCTACCTCAATAGCTTCGGGCAAGGTGAAATGGGAAATATGCGTTTCATTGCGAAGAGCATTCAAGACCACAGCTTCGCTGCCGCGAATTTTATCTCTTTCTTTTGGCGCAATGAAATTGGCATCCGTGATGTAGGTGAAAGGGCCAATCCGGAAACCCAAAACTTCCATGGTATAGTGCATCACCCGGATGGGAATAAACTCTAAATCGCCAATCCGAAAAGATTGTTTGTCAATATCATGGAGCTGTAATTGCGGAATACCGGGATAGCTGGCATT
>JBDTKK010000319.1:0-9680 GCA_039935335.1 Chitinophagaceae bacterium | reverse complement strand
TTTCGCCTGTCGCCGAATGTTTCCACCTTGGAAAATCGGAACATTGATACCTAATCCTCCGCTCGGGCCAATGCTTCTATTCGACAATAAAAGACTCGCATCACTTTGCGTCCGCGAATAGTTGTAGGCGAGGTTTGCCGTCACGCTCGGTAAGTAATTTGTCTTAGCAATTTTCAAATCGAGCTGGCTGATTTCTTCATTGATTTTTTGGACTTCCAAGGCCGGATTCCTACTAATTAATAGTGAGCTGTCGGCGGGTGTGAGAATCAAATTGACATCAAGGCTATCTGCAACCGAATATTCAGACTCAACATCGTCGCCCATCAAATCATTGAGGGAAGCAAAGGCAGCAGCCAGACTTGCATTTTGTCCTAAACGTGCGCTGCGTGCGGCATTGTAGTCCACGCGCCCTTGCAAATAATCCACCTTGGCATCAGTACCGATATCATACTTTGCTTTCGATAAATCCATCCGCGCTTTGGCCAAAGAAATAGCAGTGTCCAAAGCGACTGTTTGCCGCTGTGCATTCACTACTGCAGCATAGGCTTGAATGACCGCCGAAATGGAGCTTTGAAGCTGCACTCGAAATTGAGCAGAGGCTAAATCGACATTCCTTCCCAATTCCTTTCTAAGTATCCAAGCTTTGCCTCCTGCATAGAGGGTATAGCCCGCGTTGATGCCTCCAGAGTATGCCAGGTTCTTCGCACTATTTCTATCGGTTGTCTTTCCATCTGCCGTCACTAATCGGGTATTCGCAAAGCCTTGAGAAATGCTCCCTACACCATTGATATTCGGCAAGAGACCAGCATTACCCAAAGTGTTATTGGTTGCTGCAATTTCATTCGAAACGCCTGCAATTTTGATGTCGTAATTGTGTGTTATAGCGCGTTCCACCGCTGAATCGAGCGAAAGAAAGCCCTGCGCAAAAACATTTGCCGCAAGGCTACTAATGATTAATATTGAAAGTAGGATTTGCTTCATCGGGATATCATCAATCGGCAAGTTTGTCAAGAGCTGAAGGAACAGGAGGTTTGCGGCGTGAAATAAGCGTGTACATCACCGGCACAATGGCCAAAGAAAGTATCAAGGAAAACATAACACCACCCACAATCACGATGCCCAAAGGGATGCGGCTTGTACCGGCATCGCCCAAGGAAAGCGCTAAGGGAAGTGCACCAAAAACCATCGCTAAACTCGTCATTAAAATGGGACGCAAACGCATGGAAGCCGCGTAGATAGCCGCTTCTACCCTTTCCGTACCCTTGTCTCTAATCTTATTGGCATACTCTACAATCAGGATACCATTTTTAGTAACCAGACCGATGAGCATAATCATTCCAATCTCCGAGAAGATGTTCAAGGTTTGCCCAAAAAGCCAAAGCGACAACACCGCACCAGCGATGGCTAAAGGCACTGTGAGCATGATAATGAAGGGATCTATAAAGCTCTCAAATTGCGCGGCAAGAATGAGATAAATCAAGACCAACGCGAGTAGAAACGCGAACAAGGTATTCGAAGAGCTTTCCGCAAAATCCTCCGATGAACCAGTAAAGCTTTTCCCAAAGGTCTCATCTAAGACATTTGATTTGCGCAGCTTCGAATAAATGGAAAGCATCTCGGCATTACCATCGCCAATAGTCTTGCCTGGCGCGAGCCCTGCGGAAATAGTTGCACTCTTATAGCGGTTGTAATGGTAAATCTGCGAAGGCGAGGTTTCTTCTTTAATCGTGACGAGATTATCTAAAGAAACCATCTTCCCGTCGCGGTTTTTCACAAAGTAATCGCGCAAATTTCTAGGGTCTTCTCGAGCACTTCGTTGCACTTGCGCAATCACTTGGTATTGCTTTCCACTTTTGGTGAAATAACCAAGCCGTCCGGCGCTCAATGCCAGTTGCAAAGTCTGCGAAACATCCTGAATGGACACGCCCATATCCGAGGCTTTTTGTCTATCAATGTGGACGGTCAGTTCAGGTTTATTGAATTTTAAATCCACATCCACACCCTGAAAAACATGACTAGCTTCTGCAGCATCGATGAACTTAGGGAGTGCTTTTGCGAGCTTATCGAAGTCTATATTTTGAAGTACGAAGGCCACAGGTAGCGCGTTTTTTCCTCCGCGCTGTACGGCAATAGTTTGTTCTTGGATGGCAAAGGCTCTACCAAAATTCAACTTCTGCAAAGACTTGCTCATCTGCTTTACAATCTCATCCTGGCTTCGCTTTCGTTCATTCGGCTCTACCAATCTTACAAAGCCAAAACCGGTATTCACCGCTCCTGAACCTGTAAAACTTGGCGCGGTTACAGAAAGGATAATCTTCTTCTCCGGAATGGAATCAATAGCAAGCTGAACAATCTTATTCATGTAGCTCTCCATCGCATCATAGCTGGTACCCTCGGGCGCTGTAACAGCGTAGCGAAATCGGCTTTTATCCTCCATAGGTGCCAATTCACTCTTCAAAGCTGAGCCAATAAAAACAATCATGAGCACCGTGACGAGGATGCCCACAAACGCTATCCAACGATGGCGCATCAAGCGGATTAACAACTTCTTATACCCTTGCTCCATTCCTGTGAAAAAGGGTTCCGACTTTATATAAAACTTGGAAGGCTTGTGGTGTTTGCGCGTAAGTAGCACGTTCAATACGGGCGTTAAAGTGAGCGATACGAAGGCTGAAATCAACACCGCACCAGCTACTACAATACCAAATTCTCGAAACAATCTCCCGGTAAATCCCTGCAGGAAAACGATGGGCAAAAACACCACTGCCAGTGTGATAGAGGTGGAAATAACTGCGAAATAAATCTCCTCACTGCCCTCCTTTGCCGCTCGATGTTTTTCCATCCCGGCCTCGAGCTTTTTATAAATATTCTCCGTCACCACGATGCCATCATCCACCACGAGCCCCGTGGCCAGAACTATGGCTAACAGGGTCAAGATATTTATCGTGAACCCAAAAATGTACATGATGAAGAAGGCACCAATCAGCGAAACAGGAATGTCTAGCAAAGGCCGAATGGCGATGAGCCAATCGCGGAAGAAGAGATAAATGATGATGATTACAAGGCCGAAAGCCACGAAGATTGTTTCTTCCACCTCACTAATACTCTTCTTGATATAGACCACATTATCCAGCGCCACATCAGTATGAAACTCTGGCGGAATGTCTTTCTTGATTTGATTATAGCGCTTATAAAACTCATCAGCAATCGCCACGTAATTGGAGCCGGGTTGTGGTATCAAAGCCAAACCAATCATCGGCACGTTACTCTCCTTCAACACCGTTTCTTCATTCTCCGGCCCAAGTACGGCCTCTCCAATATCTCGAAGATGAATGTCTGTGCCGTTGACGTTTTTGATGATTAAGTCATTGAAATCTTTCTCCGTAAAAAGTCTTCCGAAGGTTCGCACAGTCAGGTCTGTGTAGCCGCCACTCAATTTACCAGAAGGCAATTCCACGTTCTGCGCATTGAGTGCATTTTGCACATCCGGAAAGGTGATACCGAAGCCGGCCATTTTTAATGGATTCAGCCATAGGCGCATCGCGTAGCGTCTTTGACCCCATATTTGAATGCTACTGACACCTGGAATGGTTTGTAGCTTTTCCACCAATACATTCTCTGCATAATCGCTCAATTCCAACAAGCTTTTCCGGTCACTTTGCACGGTCATACTAAGGATGGACTGAGAATTGGCATCGGCCTTGCTCACCACTGGCGGTGCGTCAATATCCTGTGGCAATTGCTTTACTGCCTGGCTCACTTTATCGCGAACATCATTCGCTGCACTTTCAAGATTTTCGCCAAGGTCAAATTCAACTGTGATGCTGCTATTGCCTTGGGCACTTGTCGAAGAGATGTTTTTAATGCCGGCTATGCCATTGATACTCTTCTCTAATGGCTCCGTAATCTGGTTTTCTACAACGTCGGGGTTGGCACCGGAATAGGCCGTTGTAACACTGATAATCGGCGGGTCTATTGAAGGATAGTCGCGGATACCTAAAAAGTGGAAACCAATGGCTCCGAAAATGATAATTAAAAGGTTGAGTACAATCGCCATTACCGGGCGGCTTAGACTCAGCGAGGGAAGACTCATGAATGTTTTAGCAAGGTGCCAAAGGTAAAGGCATAGCTTGCCGGACAGACTATTAGTGTATTGATAGCATTTACACCTAAAGGAACAAAATTATCCAAGATTTAGAATATTACGCGCGATTTCAAAACTCTTGAACCCCTTGTACAGTAAGGGTTCTAGCGAATTCTACAGCCAATTGACGCGTAAAAAATTGCGCATTGGCGATAGTACCTGAACACAAGTTTGGCCAAAGTTTTACAAATTGGCTAAGCTTTTATGAGGGTTCTATTTAAAGCTTTAAGAATAAAAATTGACTCAACGTTCAATCAAATAAGCCTTGTGCTGTTCGAAGTCATTTATCCGACTAATAAAATCTGGAAGGAAGGTGACGAGTTCCTCTATTTTACTGCTAACGGAGTTGAACACCACGATAATAACAGAATACTTTTCTAGGTTTTGCTGGAACATCAAATTCTTGTCGATTGTGAGAAGCACATCAAAGCTGTTTTCGGAACAAAAGGCCATTAGCCTTCCATTTTTCAATCCACCAAGCCCCAACTCTCTGACCGTAAATACTTCAAATTCGGTCAAGTGCCTTTTCAATTTCTTTGTGACACATTCGTCAAGCAATATTTTCATTCAGAATGGTCGAAGAATGTTCAAGAAGCTTTTGCGACATTTCAAGAATACGGATTACTTGTGATCTACTCACTCCGTCAAAATCTTCAAGAAAAGTTTCAATAGAATCGCCGGTTTCTAAATAATCGAAAAGATTTTTAATAGGCACTCTCGTACCATAAAACACTGGGGTTCCGCCCATGATTTCTTTGTCAATATTTATAACCTGACTGTCCATTTGCTAACTACTTTTTGATTTACTCTAAGGTACGAACTGCTTCCTGAATGACGTTTTGTTGATTGAGCGGAGTAAACGGTAATGGCAATTGTTGGAATCACCATGTAGCAACTATTTCTTTTCTTTCTACCATTATTTCCGAGTGAATTCCTTTTTTCCTTAATTATGCGCCATCATGGTATATGCATTTAAGGGCTTCATTCCCGTTGTTCATCCTACTTCCTTTATTCATCCTCTGGCTGCCGTCACGGGCAATGTAGTGATAGGTAAAAACTGCTACATTGGGCCAGGAGCTGCGCTGCGCGGGGATTGGGGCGGTATTGTGTTGGAAGATGGTTGTAATGTGCAGGAAAGTTGCACCGTGCACATGTTTCCGGGCATCACCATCACTTTGCAGGAAGGTGCACATATTGGTCACGGCGCCATCATTCATGGAGCTAATATCGGTAGAAATGTATTGGTCGGGATGAATGCGGTGGTAATGGATGAAGCATTTATCGGCGATGAATCTATCATCGGCGCTTTGGCGTTCATCAATGCTAAAACCATTATTCCAAAACGCTCTTTGGTCGTTGGCAATCCGGGCAAGATTATTAAAGAGGTGAGCGATGAAATGATAGCATGGAAAACAAAAGGAACGCGGCTCTACCAGATGCTTCCAGCCGATTGCCATGATAGTTTGACTGCCTGTCAGCCTTTAATAGAAATGCCCGAAAACCGTCCTACACAAGAGTCATTGTATAGCACCTGGGAGGCGATAAAAAACGATGGCGCGAGGGAATGATTTTGAGAAGAACGCATTTAATCTTCTGAAGTCTAGCATTGATTTTTATGCGTGAGGACATCATTATGATAAGCGGATGTGTAACCATAGATTTGTGGCAATCGCTATACACCAATGACCTTTCGCTCCCGCTCCATTCTGTTAGGAATTTGCTTTACTATTCTGTTTTCAGTTAATAGTCTCGCTCAAGGTCAATCGCCCGAAGAGCAGGCTGCTGTAAGCTTGCTCCGAGCAGGCAAAACTGATGAGGCGCTGTTGGCTTTCAACAAGCTTCTTCAAACAAATCCGAACAATGTAAATGCACGTGGCGCAGTCGCTCAGCTCTACCTCAATAAGGGCGATTACGCTGCGGCCTATAAAACTGCAACAGACGCTATGAAAACTGCGCCCGATGCGGCTTTTCTGGCTATCTCCGCTGCCACCGCTTCCCTGAAATTAGATAAACCAGAAGAAGCCTTGCGACTGATGGACGCTTTGATTGTCAAACAACCTTCAATGGAAGACGCGCACTATTTACGCGGTAGGGCTTTGGACGCAGAAGCTAAGGTGCAGCAGGCAATTGGAGCCTACAGCAAAGCCATCAGCCTCAAGCCCGAGTTCCCAGACGTGTATTACAATCGTGGTGCAGACTTCTATGAAATCAGTAGATATGCAGATGCTTTGAAGGACTTAAATAAGCTGTTGGAGCTCGATGGAAGTTGGAGTTTAGGCTACAACAAACGCGGGATGACCAACTATGCTTTGGGCAATATGGACGCCGCCATTTCCGATTACACAAAGACCATTTCATTAGAGCCTTCGAGTGCTATTCCTTACGCTAATCGCGGCCTTATTTATTTGGAAAGAAAGCAAATAGATGCCGCTAAATCAGACTTCCAAAAGGCAATTTCTTTGGAAGCAAATTATGCAGAAGGGCATTACGGCCTGGCAAGAGTTTACAATGAGCAGCGCGAGTTTGCCCAAGCCCTAACTGAAATTCAACGCGCCATTTCTTTAAACGAAAAAATGCCTGCTTACCTCGCAGTTTATTGCGCGACCCTTATCGGACTAAATCGGGATGGCGAGGCTATTCCTGTAGCTGAAAAAATTCTGGCGATGAACCCTAAAAATCCGGATGGTTGGATGTATAAAGCTGCTGCGCAAAGCAACATGAGCAATTTTGCCGCAGCCATAACAACGATGAATTCTGCCATTGCTGAGCTGCCCGATAATTACCTCATGTATGCCTTACGCGCAGGTATTTATCGCCAGCAAGGAAATACTTCCGCCGCTGCGGCCGATGATGCGAAAGCGAAAAGTCTTGGTACGCATTAATCCTAAAAACGCCTTCTCCTAAAATGCTACAACGCCCCTTATTCTTGCTTTTACTTGTGTTGAATTTCAATGCAAATGCGCAGTGTATTTCCGGCAACTGCAAGGACGGCAAGGGCAAATTCGACTTCGGCTGGTGTAGCTATGAAGGCAGTTTTAAAAATGGAAAACCGCATGGTGAAGGCACTATGACCTACAGCGATTATACCTATTCTGGCACATTTAAAGATGGCGTTGAAGACGGCGATGGGTTCATGTCTTTTCCCGATGGCCGAAAGGAGCATGTCCGATACCTAAATGGAAAGAAAATTGAAAGTCCGGTAAAAGTGGCGGCGGGAGACTATCAATCCATTGAAGGCCACGACCAGAGCTGCGTTTTGGGCGATTGTAATAATGGTTTTGGAACGTATCAATTTCCTTCAGGCAACAAATATGTCGGCAATTTCAAAAACAGAAAAAGGGAAGGTTCGGGGACATTTTACTTTAGTAATGGCGAGCAATTCACGGGCACTTTTCACGATAATAATTATAATCAAGGCACTTATACTTTTTCTACTGGAGCATCCTTTACTGGAAGCTTTGATGCCAACAATAATCCTCTGAATGGCTACGTCAGCGCAGGTTCTAAGAAGGTGATGATTTCCAACGGAAAGGGAATTATTCCAAAAGAGGAACGCTACGGCTATGAGAATACCGAAACGACCCGAAAGGCTGCGGAGAAGCGTGGGGAAGGCGCCAAACCCCAAACGACACCTTGGGGCTACTCACAAAGCAGTAAAGAACATCAGGCGGACGTAAGTCGCAAGGCGGCATCGGACGTACAAAAAATGCTTGACCACATGGAGCGCCCTTACTATACTCACTGGTAATTTTTTAAGACCAAAAACAAATATGATGAACCATACAATCAAATCATTCGCGCTACTCGCTTTGATAGCTTTTACGCCGCTATTTGCAGCGGCCACACAGCCGGGGCGTGTCCTCAAATGCATCTCCGGTGATTGCCAGGATGGTATTGGCGAAGCGAACATTTCTCTCAACGACAATTTCGTAGGAAGTATTTATTATAAAGGCAGTTTTAAGAATGGATTGATGGATGGTGAAGGTGTTGCGAACTATAATCACACCTATATCATTGTGGGAGAATTTCGAAAGAATGAACCATCTGGCAAGTGCTCTCAATGGAAAGTAAAAACAGTGAATGGTGTCGAAGTACCCGATTCTTCCGCTGAAGTAATCTTCGGGAAATGGGACGAGGATTATGTAATGAAGGGTATTGTTGTTTGGGAGGATGGTACAACGAAAGTTCGGACCAACGGACATAAATATCTGGACACGAAAAAGGTGAAAGACAAATGGACGAATGAGCAAGTAGAAGGCTTTATTGCAACGCGTCAGGGAAAATTTGAAGCACCCGCAAAGCCAATAGAGAAGCCGAAAACGTTAGCTACTGATAAAATTAATCTCGCACGCGATCAATGGAGCGAATGCTACACTTTGAATTGCCTTACCGACCGTCAATATTATATCGATGTGGAATCAACCGCCAAGTATCATGCAATGCCTTTTGGGGGGCATGTAACGGTACAGGTGGTAGCAGCAGACAATACAGTAGCCTTTGAAGCAGCAGCGGGAACTTACTGGACACCACGCACCGAAGGCAAATACACTTTTCAGTTGAAATTTTATCAGGATAAAATTCTTGGTGATTGGGCGGAACATTCTTCCTATGTAAGTGGTGTACAGCTCCAAATATGGTTGAAGTCTTTGAAGAAACTGTAATTGCGCTAGTCCGATTTCGGGTTCTTTACAATCGCCATTATTATCGTACGCCCAATCACCACCGAATCTATCATGCCTTTTGGCGGCCAATCTTTTCTTTGTAAAATTCCGTCTAAGCCGCGAGAATAGAAGATTCCGTAGTTCCATTTAAGGCTGTCGCGTTGCTCAAAGGCGGCATGGTGGACGCTGATTTTCGGGTCGTAGCGATGGAGATAATAATTAATTTGCGTGGGCACATTTGCCAAGACAAAAACGGAATCTTTAAGTGGCTTTTTGAAGGCTCGTTGCCGTAATAATTTCTGCGTTGCAAGCTCCACACTTTCTCCATAAAAGTCCATTTCGTAATGCCCAAATGCACCATCTACACCGCCAACGAGTTCATTGAAATACACACCTTCCAAAGGATGATTTCGAATGCTCCAAACGGTTGAAGGGATAAAGCTTAGGATGAGAATTCCCGCAAAGGCTACTTCGGTTTTTTGATTGGAAATTCTCTTGAAAGCCGCCGCAGCCGCCATTCCTGCCAAAACTACCATTGGCGGATAAATAAAGAAGAATTGCCGCCACGCGTCATACACAGGAGAATGTAAAACAAGAATTAAGATCCACGGAAATAGAACGGTTGACCATAAAATCAAGGCTTCAGATATTCCATTTCTTCGAAAGAGAAAAATGCCGGAGGCGATAAAAAGTATCAAAATCACGACAGGCGTGGTAATACCAATCCAAACGGGCAGATAATGCCAAGGCGGAAATGAAGTAGGCAAATCCTGACCTCTATATAGCATTGTGACAGCTATATGATAGTTGGAAAACACTTGAATACACCGCGCTGAAGCCATCAATAAATTGGGCCAGACGAAAGGCAGGAATAC